>NZ_JALCZB010000200.1:0-1284 GCF_022690745.1 Anaeromyxobacter sp. SG64
CGCCGGCGTCGCGCTCGTCGAGGTGGACGGCCGGCGACTCGTGGTGGGCTACGGACCTTCGGGGGTCCAGCTCCTCGCCGAATCGCGGAGGGCGTCGCCGGAAGGGAGCGCGCCGTGACGCCGCTCGCCCTCGCCGCCGGCCCCGTGGCGGACCGGCCCGCCGAGCTGCTCGTCCTGCTCGCCGCGCTCGCCGTCGTCCCCGCCGCGCTCGTCATGCTGACCTCGTTCCTCAAGATCGTCGTCGTCCTCTCGATCGCCCGCTCCGCCCTCGGCGCGCCGCAGGTCCCTCCGAACACGGCGGTCACCGGCCTCGCCCTCGTGCTGACGGCGCTCGTGATGGCGCCGGTCGGCGAGCGCGCGGTCGCCGCCATGCGCGAGGCCGCCCCCGCGGAGCGCGGGATCGCGGGCACGCTCGCGCAGGTCGAGCGCGGCGCCGAGCCGCTCCGCGGGTTTTTGGCGCGGTTCGCGCGGCCCGACGATCGCGCCGCGTTCGTGGACGTCGCCCGCCGGCTGCGCGGGCCGGGCGCCACGCCGCCGGGCGAGCAGGAGTTCGCGGTCCTCGCCCCGGCCTTCGTGGTGTCGGAGCTGCGCCGGGCGTTCACGATCGGCTTCCTCGTGTTCGTCCCGTTCCTCGTCGTCGACCTCGTCGTCTCGAACGTGCTCCTGGCGCTCGGGCTCACCCAGCTCTCCCCCACCTCCGTCGCCCTGCCCTTCAAGCTCCTCCTCTTCGTCGCCGTCGACGGCTGGAAGCTCCTCGCGCGCGCGCTCGCGCTCTCGTACGCCGGGTGATCGCCATGGACCCCGCCCTCCTGCACGTCGGCCGCGAGGCGCTCCTCCTCGTCCTCGCGGTGTCCGCGCCGCCGCTCCTCGCCGCCCTCGCCGTGGGCCTCGTCACCGGCGTCCTCCAGGCGGCGACGCAGATCCAGGAGCCCACCGTCGGCGTCGTGCCGCGGCTCGCGGCCGTGTTCCTGGCGCTCGCCGTCGCCGCGCCCTGGATCGGCGCGCGCGTCGTCCAGTTCGCCCGAAGCTGCTTCGACCTCCTGCCCCGGATCGCCTCGTGACCCCGCCCTTCCCTCCCGAGCTCGCGGCCCGCGCCCCGGGCGCGCTCCTCGCCGCCCTGCGCCTCCTCCCGGTGGCCCTGGCGTCACCCTTCCTCGGCGGCCCGCTCGTCCCGCCGGTGGTGCGCGTCGCGCTCGCCGCGGGCCTCGGCGCGGCCGTCTCCGCGGCCGGCGCGGCCCCGGCGGCGACGGACGCGCTCTCGCTCGCCGCGGGCGGGGTCCGCGA
>NZ_JALCZB010000201.1:0-1236 GCF_022690745.1 Anaeromyxobacter sp. SG64
CGGCGGCCCCGCCGGCCCCACCGGAGGCGCCCGCGCGCGCCCCGGCGCCGGCGATCGACGAGGAGGGCCGGATCGCCGTGGCGCACGCCTCGCCGTCGGTTCGCAAGCTCGCGCGCGAGCTCGGCGTGGAGCTCGGGCGCGTCCAGCCGTCGGGGCCGCGCGGCCGGATCCTGCACGAGGACGTGCAGCGCTACGTGAAGGAGGTCGTGAGCGCGGCCGCGACCGGCGCCCCGGGCGTCGGCCTCGACGTCGCGCCGTGGCCGAAGGTCGACTTCGCGAAGTACGGTCCGGTCGAGACCCGGCCGCTCTCGCGCATCAAGAAGATCTCGCGGAAGAACCTCGCCCGGAACTGGGTGATGATCCCGCACGTCACGCAGCACGACGAGGCGGACGTCACCGAGCTCGAGAAGCTCCGCGTCGCCCTCAACGCGGAGCACGCCAAGGAGGGGGTCAAGGTGACGCTGCTCGCCTTCCTCGTGAAGGCGTGCGTCGCGGCGCTCCGCAGGTTCCCCGACTTCAACGCGTCGCTCGAGGGCGACGAGCTCGTGCTGAAGCAGTACTTCCACATCGGCTTCGCGGCGGACACGCCGGGCGGGCTCGTCGTCCCGGTGGTGCGGGACGCCGACCGCAAGGGCGTGCTCGAGATCGCGGGCGAGCTCGCGGAGCTCGCGCAGAAGGCGCGGGACGGGAAGCTCCAGCTCGGCGAGATGCAGGGCGGGACGTTCTCGATCTCGAGCCTCGGCGGCATCGGCGGGACGGCGTTCACGCCGATCATCAACGCGCCGGAGGTCGCCATCCTCGGCGTCTCGCGCAGCGTGATGCGGCCGGTGTGGGACGGTGCTCAGTTCGCCCCCCGGCTGATGCTGCCGCTCTCGCTGTCCTACGACCACCGGGTGGTCGACGGCGCCGCCGCCGCGCGCTTCACGAGCTACCTCGCAGCGCTCCTCGCCGACCTGCGGCGCGCGATGCTCTGATCCACCGACCGAACCGGACCCCGCGGTTCACCGGACGGCTGGGCGTCGGCCGCTGCCCCGCGCCGGCCCGCGGGCGAGCGGGGCGGCCGGGCTCACCGGACGCCCCGCTCGACGCGACGGACGGCTCCGCCTACTTGCCGCCGCCGCCGGAGCCCCCTGCGCTCGAGCCGGCGCCGCCAGAGGAGCCGGCCGCGCCGGTGCCGGTGGCCGCGCCGGTGCCGGCAGACGAGCCTGCGCCGGCGGCGGAGCCGCTCTCGGCGCC
>NZ_JALCZB010000202.1:0-1097 GCF_022690745.1 Anaeromyxobacter sp. SG64
AAGGGAGGCACGCGATGAGCACCGCGAGGTCGAGGGCTCGCGCGGGCGGCGCGCGCGAGGTGCCGGGCGTCGCCGCCGCGGCGCCGGCGGACCGGATCGCCGCGGCGTTCGCGCGCTGCCGCGACGCCGGCGAGGCCGCGCTCGTCACCTACGTCATGGGCGGCGATCCCGACGTGGCGACGTCCAAGGCGCTCGCGCTCGCCTGCGTCGAGGGCGGCGCCGACCTGCTCGAGCTCGGAGTGCCGTTCTCGGATCCGATGGCGGACGGGCCCACCATCCAGCACGCGGCGGAGCGCGCCCTCGCGTCGGGGACGACGCCCGACGGCGTGCTCGAGGTCGCGGCGGCGGTGCGCGCGCGCTCGGACGTGCCCATCGCGCTCATGGGCTACCTGAACCCCATCCTCGCGCGCGGCGTCGAGCGCTTCGCCGACGGCTGCGCGCGCGCCGGGGTGGACGCGGTGATCATCCCCGACCTCCTCCCCGAGGAGGCGGGCGACGTCGCGCCCGTGCTGGCCTCGCGCGGCGTCCGGACCGTGTTCCTGCTCGCGCCCACCTCCGACGCGGCGCGCGTCGAGGCGGCGGCGCGCGCGGCGACGGGGTTCCTCTACTTCGTGTCCGTCACCGGCGTCACGGGCGCGCGCAAGGCGGTGGCCGCGGAGATCGGCCCGACCGTGGCCGAGATCCGGTCGAAGAGCCCGGTGCCGGTGGTGATCGGGTTCGGCGTGTCCTCTCCCGCCCAGGCGCGGGAGCTCGGGGCCCTCGCGGACGGCGTCGTGGTGGGGAGCGCGATCGTGCAGCGGATCGCGGAGGGCGGGACGCGCAAGGCGCGCGCCGAGCGCGTGACGCGCTTCGTGCGCTCGCTCAAGCGGGCGCTCCGGCGCTGAGCGCTCCCCGCGCTGCCCACCCGGCGGCGCCGCCCCGGCGGGCCGTCGCGTGCGGGGCGACGGAACTCCAACGTTCGGGTGGCCGCGAGCGCGGCCGCCCGCGCGATGCGAACGCTTCCACTCCTCCTCGCCGCCTCTATCGCGATCGCCGCGTGCGGCTCCAAGAGCGAGCCCGCGCCGGCCAGCCCCGGCCCGACGCCGCCGAGCGACGGC
>NZ_JALCZB010000203.1:0-1033 GCF_022690745.1 Anaeromyxobacter sp. SG64
TCATGGGCAAGGAGAAGTTCGAGCGCAGCAAGCCGCACGTGAACGTGGGGACGATCGGTCACGTCGACCACGGCAAGACGACGCTGACGGCCGCCATCACGAAGTACTGCGCGACGAAGGGCCGCGCGCAGTTCATGGCGTACGATCAGATCGACAAGGCGCCGGAGGAGCGCGAGCGCGGCATCACGATCGCGACGGCGCACGTCGAGTACTCGACGGAGAAGCGGCACTACGCGCACGTGGACTGCCCGGGTCACGCGGACTACGTGAAGAACATGATCACCGGGGCGGCGCAGATGGACGGCGCGATCCTGGTGGTGTCGGCGGCGGATGGTCCGATGCCGCAGACCCGCGAGCACATCCTGCTCGCCCGTCAGGTGGGCGTGCCGTACATGGTCGTCTTCCTGAACAAGGTCGACATGGTGGACGACAAGGAGCTGCTCGACCTCGTGGAGCTCGAGGTCCGTGAGCTGCTCACGGAGTACGACTTCCCGGGCAACGAGATCCCGATCGTGAAGGGGTCGGCGCTCAAGGCGCTCGAGGGCGACAAGGGAGAGCTGGGCGAGCCGGCGATCCAGCAGCTGCTGGACGCGGTGGACAGCTACATCCCGACGCCGCAGCGCGCGACGGACAAGCCGTTCCTGATGCCGGTCGAGGACGTGTTCTCGATCTCGGGCCGCGGGACGGTGGCGACGGGCCGCGTGGAGCGCGGGATCGTCAAGGTGGGCGAGGAGATCGAGGTCGTCGGCCTGAAGCCGACGGTCAAGACGGTGGTGACGGGCGTGGAGATGTTCCGCAAGCTGCTCGACGAGGGGCAGGCGGGCGACAACATCGGTGCGCTGCTCCGCGGCCTGAAGCGCGAGGAGGTGGAGCGCGGTCAGGTGCTGGCGAAGCCGGGCTCGATCACGCCGCACACCAAGTTCAAGGCCGAGGTGTACGTCCTGACGAAGGAGGAGGGTGGGCGCCACACGCCGTTCTTCAACGGCTACCGCCCGCAGTTCTACTTCCGCACGACGGACGTCACGGGTTCGGT
>NZ_JALCZB010000204.1:0-985 GCF_022690745.1 Anaeromyxobacter sp. SG64
CGCGCGCGCGCCTCGCGCGACCCCGGCACGCCGCCGCGCGCGCTCACCCGCCGCCCCCGGGCACGAGCGCGTCGGCGATCCCCTCGAGCTCCTCGAGCGAGCTCAGGGTGGCCACCCGCGTGCAGCGCGGGGCATAGAGGGGCATCTCGCTGTCGCCCATGCCCCACGCCATGCGCGGCTCCGGGCAGATCCAGAGCAGGCGGCGCGCGCGCCGCCGGAGCTCGTCGAGGACCCACGCCTCCGGCGCGTTGTAGTTGTTCCGCCCGTCGCCGATGACGATCACGGTGGTGCGCCGGGTGACCGCCCCCCGGAAGTCGTCGTGAAAGGCCTTGAGCGCGCGGCCGTAGTTGGAGTTCGCGGAGAGGCTCACCGCGCGCGCCGCGACGGCGAGCTGCGCCGCGCGGGTCGGGTCCCGCTCCGCGCGCAGCCGCTCCGTCACCTCGGCGAGGTCGGAGACGAACACGAACGTCCGCACCCGCGTGAAGAGGCTCTGCAGCGTGTAGAGGAAGAGCAGCATGAGCCGGGTGACGTGCCGGACCGACTCGGACACGTCGCACAGCACCACGACCTCCGGTCGCTCCCGCCGCCGGTGGCGGAACACCAGCCGGGCCGGCACTCCCCCGAGCGCCAGGTTCCGCCTGAGCGTCCTGCGCACAGCGAGCGCGCCGCGCCTCCGCGAGCGCTCTCGCCGGACGAGCCGCGCGCGCAGCCGCTCCGCGAGCCGGCGCACCGCGAGCTCCACACGCGCCGCCTCCTCCCGCGAGACCGGCGCGAGCCCCCCCGGGAGTGGGCCGGCTCGCAGCGTGCGCGCCCGCCCCTCCAGCTCCGCCCAGCGACGGGCCGCCTCCTCCACCTTGCGGAGCGCCGACTCCAGCGTGGCGGTGACGAGCTGGCGCGCGCCCGCCCCGAGCCCGCGCTCCCGCAGCGCGCGCTCCAGCGCGGCCGCGTCGTCCTCGAGCGCGCCGCCGCCCGCCGCCGCGAGGAG
>NZ_JALCZB010000205.1:0-948 GCF_022690745.1 Anaeromyxobacter sp. SG64
CGCGTCGCGCGCGCGTTCGGGGACGAGGCCGGCCTCGCGGGCGCGCCCGCGGAGGCGGGCCTGGACGGCGACGCGCGCGCGGCGGGGTGAGCTCGCCGCCGCGGCGCGCCGCGCGCTACAGCCGGACCATCAGCGCGGCGAGCACGCTGATGGTGTCCTCCGAGAAGTCGCCGAAGTACGGGTTCCAGCCGAGCTCCACGCCGACCCGGAGCTTGTCGTTCACGTGGTAGAGAGCGCCCGCCGCGAGGCGCATCGTGACGCCCACCGCGCTATCCGAGGAGCTCCCGAACGGCGTGTCGATGGTCGACCGCGCCCAGTACAGCCCGAGCCCCGCGTCGCCGTACACCGCGACGGCAGGCGCGAGCGGGAGCGTGAAGCGCGCCGCCGGCACGAGCTTGAAGATGTTGGTGGCCTGCGAGTAGTCCCCGACTCCCGTCGAGGTCGAGTCCGAGAAGCGCGTGAACCCGAGCGAGCCCAGGGCGCTGAGGTTCATCCTCGGACCCAGCGCCTGGACGGGCAGCTCGCCGTCCAGCCGCAGCCCGAAGCCGGTCGTGCCGCTCGCGAACTCGAACCCCACGAGGCCGCCGGCGCTCAGCGCCTGCTCCGTGGACGGCGCCCCCACCGCCGGACGCGGCGCCACCTCCCGCGCCTCTGCGCGGGCGGCGAGGAGCGCGAGGGCGAGCCCCGCGACGGCTGAGCCGCGAACTGCCATGTCCACCTCCCGTCGAGCGCGCCCGCTGCGGGCGCCGGTGAAGCGCCTGTTGTAGAGGGCGGGGGCGCTGCGCGCAGCGAAACCACTTGTCGAGGCCCTTCACGGAGCGGCATCGCGCCGGACGCGTGTCGTGCGCGCCGGGGCCCCGTCGGAGCACGGGCCAGGCCCCGCGCGCGAGGAGCCCGGCGCCCGCCCGTGCGCGCGGGCACCGGTCGCGCGCCGCCGCGCGCCGCGCC
>NZ_JALCZB010000206.1:0-928 GCF_022690745.1 Anaeromyxobacter sp. SG64
CGGTGGCCACCGCCGGGACCGAGGAGAGGCTCCCCCCCGGCGCGGTCGCCCGGCCGAGCCAGAACCCGCCCGCGAGCGCGAGGAGAAGGGAGATACCGAGGAGGACGGCCAGGAGGCCTCCCCGCGAGGAACGGGGCGTGCGCGACGGCGGCGGATCGATCGACAGGCTGACCATGGGGACTCCGGAGGGGGAAGCAAAAGAGACGAACGCGCAGGAGTGGCGCTCTCTTCCGGGGTCCTGCGCGGCACCTGAGGGGTTCCCCGCTCGCCCCCCTCCCACGGGCTAGAAGAAGAAGCGATCGACGACCCCGCGACTCCACTCGATGACGGTCGGCCAGCCCACCACCGCGTCGAGCGCCTGCTCGGCGGCGTCGAGCGGCACCTTCTCCTCGACCACGCTCGCGCTGCAGGCGACGAGGCGGCACGCGCCCGCAGCACGCGCCTGGTGGAGGAGCGCCCCCGGCTCGTCGGGCTCGGCGTCGTGCGCGGCCACGACCGCCGGGACCGCCTGCCCGAACAGGTAGACGTCCACCCGATCCCCCATGGACGCGGCGGCGAGGGCGCAGGAGCCGGCGAGGCGGAGGGCGCCAGGGTCGGCGTGCGAGAGGAAGACGGCCACGCGGCGATCGGGCATCCGGCCACTCATACGCGGATCACGGGGGCTCTGCTATAAGACGCCCGCCATGTCCGAGGAGAAGAAGCCCGAATCTGGCCCGGTGGTGATCCGCAAGGGCCACGTGAAGCCTCCGCAGCCCGGCGAGAAGATCGAGGCGCCGCAGGAGGAGCGGCTCGCGCCAGCGCCACAGCGCGACGCGCGCCCGCTCTGGCAGCGCGTGGCCGAGGAGAAGTCCGGCGGCGGCCGCGGTGCGCCGTCCTCCGGCCCCGGCCCGCGCCGCGGACCGCCGCGCGGCGATCGCCCGCAGCGCGG
>NZ_JALCZB010000207.1:0-919 GCF_022690745.1 Anaeromyxobacter sp. SG64
CGCGCCGCGGGCGGCGTCGGCGGGCGGACGGCCCGGGCCGCCGCCGAGCGCGCGGATCCGGTCCGCGACGTCGCGGAACGCCGGGTCGAGCTTCGCCACGCGCTGGAGGAACCAGAGCCCCACCTCCGACTCCCCGACGGCCTCGTGCGCCGCAGCGAGCTCGTACTGGACGGCCTTGGCGGCCTCCTTGGTGAGCACGTCGGACGCGAGCGCGCGGCGGAAGGCGCGGATCGCCTCGCCGTGCTCCCCCTTCGCCATGCGGCAGAGGCCGATCATCGAGAGGCAGTCGATCGCGCGCCGCTTCTCGGCGCCCTTGAGCGCCACCTCGAACTCGTGGACGGCGTCGTCGAGGAGCGCCATCTCCTTGTAGGCGATGCCGAGGTCGTAGTGGGTGGCGCTGTCCTCGGGGCGGACGGTCTGCTCGACGCCCTTCTTGAACTGCGCGAAGACGTCCTCGACCGAGTACTGGAACTCCTCGTCGTCCGCGGCCGGGGACGCCTCGCCGCCGAGCTCGTCCGCGAGCTCCCGCGCGATGTCGAAGCTCTCGTCGACGCCGGAGACCGCGAGCGGTCGCGTCTCCCGCGCCGTCCCTCCGGGCGGAGGGGTGGCCGCGGGCGCCTCGCTCGCGGCGCGCCGCTCCACCTCGGCGAGCCGCGCCTCGATCGCCGGGTGATGCGGGTGCAGGGCGAGGAGGTTCTGGAGCGCCTCGCGCGCGGCGCCGAGGAGCCCTTCTCGCAGGAAGAACTCGGACTCCTCGAGCTCGTCCGAGACGTCCGGGAAGGCCGCGCCGTTCCCTCGCGCGGAGGCGGGCGGAGGCTTGGGCGTCGCGGGGGCGGGGGCGCGGGGCGGCGGTCTCGCCGCGGCGGGCGGGGGCTTGGGGCCCGCGCGCGGGGGCTTCGGCGCCGTGGGCGGGGGCTTC
>NZ_JALCZB010000208.1:0-910 GCF_022690745.1 Anaeromyxobacter sp. SG64
CGCCGCTCGCCGCGCTCCTTGTCGCCGCCGGCGCCGCGGCGGGCGCCCGCGCCGCCCGGGACGCGCTCGGCCTCTCCGGCGATCGCGACGGGATCGTCCGCGCCCTGGGCGCCCGGCGCGACGGGCCGCGCTGCACGCTCCTCCTCCCCGCCGAGAAGCCCGCGGCCGCGGCGAGCGCCCTCCTCTCCGAGTGCGAGTTCGGCGCGGCGGACGTGGCGCGCGCGCTCGGGCTCGCGGCCCCGCCGCGCGTGACCGTGTTCGTGTATCGCAGCGCCGCGGAGAAGCGCCGGCTCGTGGGCGCCGCGGCCACGGAGTACGCGAAGCCCTGGCTCGCGGAGGTGCACGTCGTCGACGCTCCCTCGCCCCACCCCGTGCTGCGGCACGAGCTCGTCCACGCGCTGGCCGGGGCCATCGCGAAAGGTCCGCTCCGGGTCCCGGCGCGCGCGGGCCTCCTCCCCTCCGCGGGGCTCGTCGAGGGGCTCGCCGTCGCCCTCGAGATCCCGCGCGGCGACTGGACCGTCCACGAGTGGTCGCGGGCGGCGCGCGACCTGGGCCTCCTGCCCGACGTCGCGGCCATCGTCGGGCCTGCGGGGTTCTGGACGCAGGCGCCGGCCCGCGCCTACACGGCCTCGGGGAGCTTCCTCGCGTTCCTGCTCGAGCGGCACGGCGCCGCGAAGCTCGCCCGCGCGTACCGGGACGGCGACGTCGCCGCCGCGTTCGGCGTCCCCCTGGAGGCGCTCGTGGCGGAGTGGCAGTCGTTCCTCGACGGGGTGGCGGTGCCGCCGGGCCTCGAGGCCGCCGCCCGCGCGCGGCTCGGGCGGAAGAGCCTCTTCGCGCGGCGCTGCGCGCGCGAGGCGGCGGCGCTCGCGCTGGACGCCTCGGGCGCCGCCGCGAGCGGGCGCACCGCCCA
>NZ_JALCZB010000209.1:0-894 GCF_022690745.1 Anaeromyxobacter sp. SG64
AGGGCGGCGAGCGCGGCCGCGCTCGCGAGGTCGTGCGCGAGCTCGGGAAGCTCGGCGTCCTCGCTCGCGGCGAGCTGCGGCTCGAGCGCGTCCGCCTCGAACGCGAGATCCTCCCAGCCGGTGCCGGGAGCCGCCTCCGTCGCGGTCGGGGTCGCGGTCGCGGTCGGGGTCGCGGTCGGGGTCGGGGTCGGGGTCGGGGTCGGGGTCGGGGTCGGGGTCGGGGTCGGGGTCGCGGTCGGGGTCGCGGTCGGGGTCGCGGTCGCGGTCGCGGTCGCGGTCGGGGTCGCGGTTGCGGTTGCGGTTGCGGTTGCGGTTGCGGTTGCGGTCGGGGTCCCAGTCGCGGTCGCAGTCGGAATCGGGGTCGGGGTCGGGAACCCGAGCTCCTCCCAGCCGGCGCCTGCCGGCGCCTCGGGAGCGGTCGCCGTCGGGATCTCGGTCTCGAGCGAAATCGTCGTCGGGCTCAGGCTCGGGACGGCGGCCTCGGTCGCGGCGGCGAGGTCGAGCTCGAACGGCGGGAGCGCGTCCACGACGTCGGCGAGCCACCTGGCCGGGTCACCGAGCGCCTCCGCGCCCGCCTCGGCGGTGGTGCCGCTCGCGTCCGCGTGCGGGTCCGGCGCGCCGAAGACCTCCGCTCGAGCGTGCCCGCCCGCGACGGCGGCCCAGGCCGCCTCGGCGCGCGGATCGGAGGGCGCGAGCGAGAGGGCCCGCTCGAGGTGGGGGATGCCGTCGTCGGCGCGGCCGTCGGCGACCGCGGCGAGCCCGAGCCGGAAGCGCGCGGGCGCCTCGTCCTCGGCGGGGACGTCGCCCGCGACCTCGGCCCGCACGACCACGCGCAGGTCCAGCTCGGCGGCGGCGCGGTCGCCGCGCGCGGCCGCGACGCAGCCGGCGAGGGCG
>NZ_JALCZB010000021.1:0-70723 GCF_022690745.1 Anaeromyxobacter sp. SG64
CCACCGCGCGAGGAGCGGCGGGGGTCCGGAGCTGGGGCTCCACCTCCGGCGGAGCCGCGGCCGCGCTCGCCTGCAGGTCCGCGCGCGGCGGTGGGGGCGGAGGCCGCGGCGGCTCGGCGGCGCGCCTGCGCGCGCGCTCCTGCGCGGCCTCGGGCGAGAGCATGCGGGAGAGCGTGTACTCGAGGCCGAGGTCGGTGTCCTCGTCGCACATCCGCGCGTCGCCCACGAACAGCTGAGGCGTGAGCACCGGGATCGCGTTGGCGACCGCCCAGCGCAGGCTCTTCGTGAGCTTGCTCCTCACGAGCGCGCCGCCGAGGCAGCCGGCGACCGCGGGGAACTCGCGCTCGATCTCGGCCCGCAGCCCGGCCTCGTCGCGGGCGCCGAGCGCGCGGAGCTCCGTCTGGCGGGCGAAGGCCCACCGGAGCACGGCCCCCGCGGCGGCGGCGTTCTTCGGCCCCTGGCCGACGCCGGCCGCGCAGAGGACCGCCTCGCTGACCGCGCAGGCGCCGGGGTGGATCGCCTCCGTCACCATCCAGTTGCACCGGGAGTCGAGCGGGAACAGCACGCCCTTCAGGTCGAGGCGCTCGCCGAGCGAGCTCGCCGCGAGCCTCGCGTCGAACGCCTTGCAGGACGCGCACAGCGGATCGAGCACCTCGACCGAGGGGGTCCCGCCCGCGCTGGCGGTGAGCGGGATCATCACGCCCGCGTTGTCCTCGGCGTGGACGAGCGCGCCGCACCCCTGCGTCGAGGTGCGGGGATCCGGCCTCGGCACGGACGCGACGTAGGCCAGCGTCACCGCGGCGACGAGCGCCGTCCCTTCCAGCAGGGCCGCCGCGAACCGCGCCTCGCCCGGCGCGGCGCGCACGGCCCGGTACGCCAGGAGCGCGCCGGCGAAGCACAGCGCGCTCGCGGCGTAGATGCCGATGCAGACCTTGCAGACGGCCTCCAGCAAGAAGATCGAGACCGCGCCGAACAGTACGGACATCGCCACCGGCAGGGCGGCCGCCGCGAGCAGCACCTTCGCGTCGCCCGCGGAGGCCTGGCGCCGCCACAGCAGGAGCGCGGCCCGATAGGCGAGGAACGCGAAGACCGCCAGCGCCCAGAGGCTCACCGGGATCCCGCCCCACAGGCTCTCGCGGAAGAGCGAGCTGTAGGGGCTCATCATCACGGTCCTGCAGCCGCTCGCCGCGACGTCCTTCGCGGCTCCGGGCAGGAAGGAGCAGTGGATGGCGTGCACCTGCCGATCGAGGTGCTGCATGAAGTCGCTCGTGCTGAGCGCGGCGAACACCGCGCCGAGGAGCGCCCCCGCGAGCGCGACGGCGACGGCCGCGCGCGGGAAGGCGGCGCGCCGCCCCGGAGGTCGGCGACCGGCGCGCGGCTCCTCGCGCCCGGGTGGCTCGCCGTGCAGGTGCTCCGTGAACGCCGGGTCGTGCGTGGTCATCACGGTGACAAAGCAAGCGATCGTTGGAACGTCAAGGACCCGGGCTGCGGCGCTCTGCTCCGATGGCGCACAGCGGGAGCGGCACCGAGCGTGCACGGCCCGCCCCTCCGCGATGTGTGCCGAGGAACACATCGAGTCCGGGCGCGCCGAGGCCCTAGAGTTCCGGAGTGCTTCGGCGAGGTGGAGTGGCCGGCTCGACGCCGGGATCGTGGAGGTCCCTGCTCGGTTCACCCGTGGTCCTCGTGCTGCTCTGCGGCTGCCTCGCCGAGCCGCCGCCTCCTCCGGGCGCGCCCCCGCCGCAGCCGCAGCCGGTGGAGCCCAGCCCACCGCTCGCGGCTGCCGACACGCCGCCCGCGTGCGATTCCCCGCTCCCGGTCCTCGAGGCGGGTCGCGAGGTGGGGCGCGTCTGCGCGGAGGACGCGCGGCGCGAGGGCCTCACGGTGGTGGATCTGTCCGACGGCTGGGTGCCGCTCGTGTTCCGGGATCCCGAGAACCTGGTGCAGCTGCCCCAGCCGTACCGCGCGACCTACGCCGCCCTGGCGAACGAGGAGTTCCCGTCCGGACCCGACGGGGAGCGCGCGCGCCGCGACGCGTTCCTCGAGCTCTACGGGATCTTCCCGAGCTTCCAGGTGCTCTCGGCGCGGCTCCTCGACGAGGAGCGTCACCTGTGTCACGCGGCGGTGGACGCGACGCCGCTCCACGCGCTCGCGACGTCTCCGCGGCCGTCCTCGCAGGACGGCGCTCCCTCCGCCGCGGTGAGGAGCGCGCTCGCCGCGCTCGAGGAGCGGCTCCAGTGCGAGCGGCTCCTGCCCGGCGCGCAGCGGACGCCGCGCTGGCGGCTGCAGGAGGCGCTCGAGGCCTACCAGCGCAAGCACGCCATCGTCTCGCGCGGCACGCTCGATCCCGAGACCCGCCGGGCGCTCGCGGAGGACAGCCGGGAGCTGGACTTCCGCGCGCTCCTGCGGTCCCTGCGCGCGCGCGTGGTCGACGCCTCCGGCCTCATCGAGGACGGCAGCGCGGCGGCGGCGCGCGGCACCGTCCTGGGCCGGCGCATCGACGGGGACGCGTTCCACGCCACCGATCGGTACGAGGCGCTGGAGGACGGGGCGCCGGACCTCGTGTCTCCCGCGACGGAGGCGGCTGCGCAGGCGCTGGGGTGGACCGATCCCGGCGCGGCCGCCGCGTTCTTCCGCGTGCGAGGCGTCGGCGCCACCCGCCAGCTCGCGGTGGCCCTGCGGCTCCCGCCGGTCCCCGCGTACCACGCCGAGCACATGGAGCTCCGGGCGGAGATCGACCGCGGGGACGTCTGGTACGAGCTCCCGACGTGGCGCGGGCGGATCTCGCACCGGCCCACGCTCACGCTCTACGCGCGCACCAGCGACGGAGAGGAGCTCGCGCTCGTGCGCTGGCCGACCACCATCGGCGGATGGAAGAAGGAGGTGGGGCCGCGTGGACGGGTGGGCCTCCGGTACAAGAACTCCGACGTCGGCAAGCGGCTGTGGCGGTTCGTCGTCGCGTCGCCGGCGTGGCTGCCGCCGCCGCAGACGCCGGCCCGCGCGCTCGTGCACCGGGCGTACGGCACGAAGCGCTGGCTGCCCGAGACGGACCTCCTCGGGCCCGGCTACGCGTCGGCCTACGGGCTCGTGATGCTCCCGCACCTCCGGCCGGTGGAGTCCGAGGGCGCCACGCTCTGGTACGACAACGGCATCCGCACCCACGGCTCGGTGAGCTACCAGTCGATCCTGGGCAGCGAGAGCCACGGCTGTCACCGGCTGTTCAACCACTCCGCGGTGCAGCTCGCGTCCTTCCTGCTGCAGCACCGCGACCACGTCCGCCACGGCCTCGTCGCCCAGCCCTTCGTGCACGAGTTCACCTGGCGCGGCATGAAGCTCAGGCAGCCCATCCCGCACCGCGGCTACCGCTACGAGCTGACGCCTCCCGTCGAGGTGGAGGTGCTCGAGGGGACGGTGCGCGGCAAGATCCGGCGGGTGCCGCAGCGCCTCGTCAGCCTGACGCGGCCGAGGCCGAAGGCGCAGGTGCCGCCGGGGCCCGCCGCGCCCGTGGACCCCGTGGACCCCGTCGAGCCGCCGGCGTCCACGTTCCATTGAGGCCGAGGGCCGCTCGGGGACCGCGAGCCGACCATGCGCGCGGGGGGCGGAGCGGCTCGCGCTGCGCCCCCGCCCCGTCGCCGCCGCTCGTCAGGGTCGGTTCACGCGGATGCGCCGCGGCAGGAGCACGCGCTCCACGCCGCACGCCGCCGCGTGCCGCTCGAGGCAGGCGAGGAGCGCGGGCCGATCGAGGTCGCCGCCTGCCTCCGCCCAGACCGCGCGGATCCGGAGCGCGCCCTTCTCGACGGCGCCGTCGAGGCGCCCGACGAGCGCGTCGCCGCGGAGGAGCGGGCACACGTACCAGCCGAAGCGGCGCAGGTGGGCCGGCCGGTAGACCTCCCAGCTGTAGTCGAAGCCGAACGCGGCGCGGACGAGCGCGCGATCCCAGATGAGCGGGTCGAGCGGACCGAGCAGCCTGAGCCTGCCGTCGGGGCTCGGGTGCCTTCGCCCCGCGAAGCCGCGCGGCGCGAGGTAGGTGCGCGTCGAGCCGACCACCTGGACCTCCTCGACGGCGCCCTCGGCGAGGAGCGCCTCGTGGATCCCTGCCCGGCGGGCAGGATCCAGCATCGACCACGTCGCGCCCCCGGCGCGCGAGAGGAGCCCGGCGGCCTCGACGCGCTCGAGGAGCGCCCAGCGGCGGAAGGCCTCGACCCGCTCCTCGGTGGGTCGCCCCGGCGGGTGGACGCGGGTGCGGGCCGCAGCCGGCAGCGCGCGGTCGGGCACGTCGTAGAGCTTGCCGCGCGGACCACGCCCGCTGACGACGACCTCGCAGCGCGTCTGCAGCACCTCGAGCGCCATCTTCGCGGCGCGCGGCGTGCCCCGCCAGCCGCTCCAGTCGAGCGGCTCGACGCGGCCGTGGTCGGCGAGGTCGTCCGCGGCGATCGGCCCGCGCTCCCGGACCTCGTCGAGCACCTTCTGGACCACGCCCGCGGGCAGGCGGCGCAGCCGCTCGGCGTGCGACCACCACGGCGCCTCGATGGCGAGCTCCGCCCGATACCAGGAGAACGACGCCGCCGGCAGCAGGCAGCGCTCCTTCGCGAAGTGCTCGAAGGCGTGGCCGGGGAGGAGGTGCCGGTAGACGTCGCCCCTGGCGATCCCGTCCACGCGGGCGAGGGCCACGAGGTCGGCGTTCGTGCCCAGCGGATCGAGCGGATCGAGCTGGATGCAGCGGAGCCGGGCGAGGAGCGCGCGAACCCCCGCCGGACCCGGCGGCAGCTCGGGCGCGGCGAGGGCGTGGTGGCCGACGAGGAACGCACGCGCCTCGGCCGGCGTGAGCGCCGTCGCCTTGGATCGCGGGCGAGCGCGCCGGAGCGCGGGGGCGGGCATGCCGCTCGTCTTATCGCCTGGGCTTGCGGGCGGCCAGCCCGGCGACGGCCCCGCGCGTCGCAGCCTCCTGTCCTCCCTGGGCGGGCGCCGCGCGAAGCCGGTCCTCGCGCCGCGCGCCACGGGCGATCGCCCGCTCCCGCTCGCGCTCGCGGGTCCTCACGGCCGTCCGAGCCTGGAGCGAGCCGAGGAGTCGCTCCGTGCTCGCGGCGATCTCGCTCACCGCCCGCTCGAACGCCGGGGCATCTGCCGCCGAGGGCTCGCGGAGTCCGCTCACCTTGCGCACGTACTGCAGCGCCGCGGCGCGAATCTCCTCAGCCGTCGTGGGCGGCTCGAAGTGGTAGAGGACGCGGATGTTGCGGCACATGGGTCCCTCCCAGGCTCGCCCTTTCGTAATCCCGGGCCGGGGAGGGTTCACGTCTTCCGTGAGCGGCGACTGGACCGCGCTAAGGCATGCAGATCGGGGGCGCCGTGCAGAGCGCCTGGGCGGTCGCGAGCATGCAGATGTCCGGACCTTGCCCGGGACAGACGGGCGCCGAGAAGTCGCCCTGGAGCGAGCTCCCGTCCTCGAAGGTGAGGGAGACGTGTCCGGTGACGGCCGAGCCGGTGATCTGGTCGAGCCGGAGCGTGCCGCCCTGCACCGACGGGCTGGGGGTGCCCGCGCAGGTCGGGGCCGCGCCCGTCGCGAGGGACTCGGCGAAGGTGACCGTGAGCCGTCCGGTGCCGTCCGGGACGGCCGTCGTGGCGCTCCCGTAGACCGTGTACGTCCCCGCCGCGAGCGTGGGCTCCGCGCCCGACGGATCGAGCTTCGCGAAGAGGAGGGTGACGTTCTGTGCGCCCGCGTGGAGCCTGCACTGGCTCGTCGCGTAGTCGCCGCAGGCGTCGGCGTAGGACGCGAAGTCGAGGGCGAGCGCCCGGACGCCGACCTGGCCGAGCACCGGCACCGTGCACGGTGTGGTGCCGGTCCCGGCCGGGATCGCCCTCACCTCGCGGGGCGTGAAGGAGCGCCCGCCGACGGTGCCCGAGAGGCCGCCGCCGCCACCACCGTCGCTGGAGCTGCCGCCGCACGCCAGCAAGAACGCCGAGACGAGGAAGAGCCTCCGCATGGATTCACCTCTCGTGCACGAGCACGTCACGCCGGGATCCGGCGCACCGCTGCAATGTACGGGCTGCCGCGGCAGCCGGCAGGGCTCACGGGAGGTGTACGGGCAGCCGGCGGTGCCGGCGGGCACTCACGGGAGGCCGAGGCATTCGGCCACGGAGGGCGACGGAGGCGTCTCCGGGCTGACCCGCGCGGAGCCGCCCCCCTCGATGGAGACGACGTACACCCCTCCACTGGCGCTCCCGTTCGAGATCTGGACGGCATCGGCGGGGTTCCCGGCGCCGCCGTAGTCGATGGAGCCAGTGACGGGCGTGGCGGCGGAGCCGTCCGGCGAGCGTGGCTGGAGGACGAACGTGAGCACGCCCGACATGTGCCCGTCTCCGCCCGAGTTGGCGTCGGTGACCTGCGGGCCGTCCACGCGGGCACCGCCGAGGTCCTCGAACGCCGAGTAGAGGATCGTGGTCGTGTTGTGCGTGAAGCCGCTCTGGGACACGCGGAGGTTGCCGGCGACGGTCCCGACGTAGGTCTCGGCCCGCTGGTACTGCGTCATCCCCGGACCGCCGAAGCCGATGATGCGGATCTCGGAGCTGCGGATGCCGAGGTTCGCGATCTGGAACGCGCAGGCGGCGTCCCGCGCCGTCGCCGTGCCGAGGCGCGCCAGCGCGGCGCCGAAGGCGGCGTAGGTCCCGGCGAGCGCGGCGTCGCCGGCGAGCACGAGCCGGCCGCCGTCCCGGATGACGGTGAGCTGGAGGGTGCGCCGCTCGTCGGTGCGCCAGGCGCCGCGCCGGCTGAGGAGCGAGGTGGTGCGCTCGTCCGGGAGCGTGTACTCCCGCTCGACCCGCAGCGTCGCGCGCCCCTCGCTCCCGGTCTCCGCCCACGTCCCCTGGAGCGTGCTCGCCGAGGTGCCGGCCGAGATCGGCATCTGCATCGAGGTGAACGCGAACGGGGTCGAGCCGTCGCTCGAGGAGGTGCCCACGAGGAGGACGCGGACCTCCGCCCCGTCGGCGGCGATCCAGGTGTCCCCGGCGACGCGCGCGGTGACGTCGAGCTTCTGCGCGACCTCCGCGTAGGGGCCGCAGGCGCCGAGGGCGAGAGCGACCAGGGCCGCCGCAGGGGCGGGACCGCGACGGCGCGCGCGCGCGCTCACCGCGCGACTCCCAGGCCGAGGAGGAAGCCCGTGCTGAAAGTGAATCCGTGCGCCAGGTCGTCCGCCCGCAACGGATCGTACAGGTCGTACGCGAGCGCGCAGTAGGCGCCCACCGTGATGGGCTGCGAGAAGCCGTGGTCGCCCCGTCTCCACCGCAGGATCGCCCCTCCGCCCACGCCGAGCGGCAGGGCCGAGAAGTCGCGATAGCCCGGCTTGCCCGGGAGGTACACCAGCGTCCCGTGCAGCCCGGGGCCCGCCTCCGCCTCCAGATCGGCGCGCACCGACCAGCGCCACTGCCAGCCGACGAGGAAATCCCCTCCCGACCGGCGGCGGTAATAGTCACCGGTCGCGTACACGCGCCCGTCCTGGCGCGCCTGGAGCGGGAGGAGCGCGAACAGGTGGACGAAGGGACCGTTGACGCCGAGCGACCCGAGGTAGCCGACGCTCCCCGAGAGGAAGGTGTACTGGCTGCCTTCCTCGCTGAAGAAGGTCGTCGCGTGGGGCCCGGCGGCGAGCGCGTGGCGGGATCCGTCGTGAGCGCCGAGGGGATCGTCGGCCTCGCGGCCGGCGCCCGGCGCTGCCTCCGCGGCGGGAGCGGCGCCAGGGGCGGCGGCGCCGAGCGCTCCGGCCAGCGCGAGGGCGAGCGTGCCGCGCGCGCCGCCCCTCACCGCGGCGCCTCCGCATACGCCCGTCGGGCGGCGGAGAGCGCGTTCGCATCCACCGCCTCGAAGCGCGACATCCGGATGCCGGCGAGCGCCTCGGCCCCAGCGGCGTCCGACGGGAGCGCCTGGAGCGCGGCGCGGAGCTTCGCCCACTGCGCCGGCGGCATGCGCCGGTCCACCGTCGCGACGATCCCCACCGGGAGCGACGGCGAGCGCGCGACCACCTCCAGCTCCGACGCGAGCGGGAGGTTCGGGAGCGCCGCCGCCTGGGCGCCGTCGAGGAGGACGGCGACCGGCTCACCCGCCGCCGCGCGCCGCAGCGCCGACAGCACCGCGGTCGACTGGACGATCCGCACGCTCGCCGGCAGCCGGCCCCACGCGCCGAGCGCAGGCCCGCGGACGAACCCGGGCGAGAACCCGGCGGAGGACAGGATCGTGTAGCCCTCGAGCGCCGCGGCCGTCGCGCCGCGTCCCTTCTTGAGGACGAGGCTCCAGCGCTCGAGCCCCGCGCTCCCCTGCGGCACCGGCTGGAGCTCTGCCCGAAGCGCGAGCGCCTTCTCGTGCTTCAGGAAGAACGGCAGGGAGACGACGGCGGTGGCGGCGTCCGGTGCGCGAAGGCGGGCGAGGCCGGCGTCCTCCAGCGGCTCGTAGGTCGCGCCGAGCGCGCCGGCCGGGAGCCCCGCCTTCGCCGCCGCGGCCGCGGCGAAGGCGTCCATCGCGCCCTGCGCCTCCAGCGTCGTGCCAGGCGACCCCGGCGCGCAGAAGACGATCTTCGACGGCGCCGCCGCCGCCGCGACCGCGGTCGCGCATGCGATCGAGGCCGCGAGCGCCGCCGCCCGTACGTACCGGTGACGTCCGAGGCTCACCCCGTGAACCTAGCGCACCTGCCCGGGGCGAGCCGGGGCCCAAGAGTATCCTCGGTCGTTCCGTCCGGGTCCGCTATGGATGCGAGATGCGCCGCGCCCTCCGGCTGACCAGGCGTTCACTGTACGTGGCGGCGAGCCGATGAGCCCACGGCTGCTCCGCGTGTTCACCCGGATCGTGGCGCTGCGCGCGCCGATCCTCGCCGCGTACGCGCTCCTCGCCGCGGTGGCCGTGGCGCTCGCGGTCGGCATCCGCTCCGACGCGGGCATCTCCGGGCTCATCGTCCCCTCGGATCCCGACTACGTCGCGACCCGCCAGTTCGAGGCGATCTTCCCCGAGCGCCCGATCGTGCTCCTCCTCCTCGAGGCGGACGATCCCTGGCGCCCCGAGGTGCTCGCGGAGACCCTGGCGCTCGAGGACGCGCTCCGCGCGATCCCCGGGGTGACGCCGGTCTCCGCGCTCGACGTCTACCGCCGCGCCCACCCGGGCTTCGCTCCGACCCCGGCCGGGGCCGCGGCGTTCCGCGCGTTCGCGACGGGGACCTCGTTCTTCCGCCGTCAGGGGCTCGTCGGCGACGGGTTCCAGGGCCTGGCGGTGGCGCTCGACGCGGCCGACCCGGCGCGGCGCGACGCGCTCCTCGCCGCGGTGGACGCCGCCGTCGATCGCGCGCCGCGCGACGCGGCCGTGCGGGGCGTCCGCCGGGTCGGCGCGCCGTGGGTGGAGGCGTGGATCGAGCAGGCCTCGCGCGAGGCGTCGCTCCGGTGGTTCCCGGTGTTCGGCCTGTTCGTCGTCGCCCTCGTGCTGTTCCTCTACCGCTCGTGGCGGACGCTCGTCGCCGTCGTCGTGGCCCTCGGGACCGCCGTGGCCCTCGCGGTCGCGGCGGGGAGGCTCCTCGGCTTCACGTTCACGGTGGTCTCGGCGCTCGTCCCGCTCACGGTGATGGTGACCACCCTCGCGAACCTGGTCTACGTCCAGTCGCGGTTCGTCGATCAGCCCGAGGACGTGGACGTCGACGCGCACCAGCTCTTCGCCCTCGCGAACAAGTTCCTGCCCGTCACCGCCTCCACCCTCGCGGCGGTGCTGGGCTTCGCCGCGCTCGCCGTCTCGAGGATCCGTCCCATCCGCGAGATGGGCCTGTGGACCGCCACCGGCCTGGCCCTCTCGTGGGTGACGGTGTTCACGCTCTTCCCCGCGCTGCAGAAGGCGCTCCGGACGCCCACCGGCCGCGCCGTCCCGGTCCGCAGCCGCCTCTACGATCGGCTCGCGGGGGCCCTCCCGTTCTTCACCTGGCGGCTGCGCTGGGTGCTCGTGCCGGGAGCGCTCGCGCTCGCGGCGATCGGGCTCGTGGCGATCACCGGCGTCCCGGGGCGGCTCGCGCCGATGCGGGTGGGCGTGGACTCCCTCGACTACGTGGACGCCTCGCTCCCCATCCACCGGGACATCGTCTACTACCGCGACCACGTCGGCGGGCTGAACGTCGCGCGGGTCTGGGTGCGCACCCGCGGCGCGGTGACCGATCCCGAGGTGCTGCACGCCCTCGACCGCTTCGCCTCGGCGGCCGAGCGCGAGCGGGACGTCACGTCCGTCGTCGGCCCCACCACCTTCCTGCGGATGCGCCGCTACCTCGCGTCCGGGGACGATACGCTCCCCGCGGACCCCCAGGCGTTCGCGGCGCTCGCCGGGGACGTCGAGCAGCTCCTGCTCGCGGAGCCGGAGCTCCGCGCGTTCATCGACGCCGGCTCGCTCTCGAACGCCCAGCTCACGGTGGTGTTCCGCGGCACGGAGGAGCGCGACTTCCGCGCGCTCGAGGCCGCGCTCGCCGCCGACTGGACGCGGGCGGCCGGCGGGACGCCGGCCCTCGAGGGCGCGTCGATGCGCGTCGTGGGCGAGTCCTTGCTGCAGGCGAAGGTGGGGGCGAGCCTCGTGCCCACGCTCGCGGAGAGCTTCGCGATCACGGCCGCGCTCATCTTCGTGGTGTTCCTGTTCGTGTTCCGCAGCGCCGCGGCGCGGCTCATGGCGATGATCCCCTCGGTCTTCGCGATCCTCGTCACGTTCCTGGGGATGCGCCTCACGGGCACGCCGCTCAACGTGGCGACCATCCTCATCGCGACCACGGTGCTCGGGACGACGGAGAACGACCAGATCCACTTCTTCCACCACCTGCACGAGGGCGAAGGGGAGGGTGGGCTCGACGGCGCGCTCCGCCACGCGCTGCGGGTGTCGGGGCGGCCCATCGCGTTCGCGACGCTCATCAACGCGGCCGGCTTCCTGGGCCTCTCGTTCTCGAGCTTCCCGCCCATCCGGCAGTTCGGGGTGGTGACCGCGGCGGCGTTCCTGCTCGCGATGCTCGCGGACTTCAGCGCGCTCCCCGCCGCGCTCTGGCTCGCGCGGCGCGAGCGCCCTCGGACCGGGTCCGCTCAGCCCGCCACGGCGCTCCCGCGCGCCACGCGCAGGTAGAGCGCCTCCAGCCGGCGCACCGAGTCCTCGAACCGGAAGCCTGCGGCGAGCGCGAGGCACCGCGCGCGCGCCTCGCGCAGGCGCTCCGGCGCGTCGAGGAGCAGGTCGAGCCGGCGCGCGAGGTCGGACGGGTCGCCCGGCTCGAACAGGAACTCCTCCGAGACGGCGAACTGGCGGGCGGCGCTGTGCGGGGCTCGCGCGACGAGGGCAGGCGTCCCGCACGCGAGCGCCTCGAGGACCGCCATCCCCTCGAGCTCCACCTCCGACGCGTGGACGAGCAGGTCGGCGGTGACGAGGAGCCGGCGGAGCTCGTCCTCGCTCACGAACCCGACCTCGGCTGGGACGGGCAGCGTCGCCGCCCGGCGCCGGAGCGCCTCCTCCTCCGGGCCCCGGCCGGTGACGACGAGCTGGATGCGGTCCGCGTGACGAGAGCGCCGCACGCCCTCGACGGTGACGTCGAGCCGCTTCTCCCGCGCGAGCCGGCCCGAGGCGACGACGAGGAGCTTCCCGCGGTGGCGCTCGTGGCGCTCCATGGGCGTGGGCCCGAAGCCGGGCGGGATGCCGTTCGAGATCACCTCGGCGGGCGCGCGGAGCCCGTGGACGCGCAGCTCCTCGAGCGCGAAGGGGCTCGGGCACACCACCGCCGCCGAGCGGTCGAAGAGCCGGGAGAGGAAGAGCCGGTACGTCCAGTCGACGAGCCGCGCGGAGCGCAGGCCGACGTTGTAGAGGAGGTTCTCGGGCTGCACGTGGAAGGCGGAGACGAGCGGAGCGCCGACTGCGTTCGCGATCCCCGCGGCGCGGAGCCCGAGCCAGAAGGGGAACTGCACGTGGACCACGTCCACGCGCCGGAACAGCGCCTCGAGCGTCCGGCGGCGGGGGACCGCGAAGACGAAGCCGTTCTCCCGCATCAACCGGCCGACGAGCGGCAGGTAGAAGGCGGGGAGCGCCAGCGTGCCGTCGCCCTGGGCGCCCGCCGCGACGACGGTCACGTCGTGCCGCTCGCGGAGCGCCTCCACGAACCGCAACGCCGAGCGGACGCCGCCCGCGATGGCGGAATCGAAGGTGTCCGCCACGAAGGCGATGCGAAGGCGGCGGTAGGGCTGCATCCGACCGAGAGTAATCGCGAGTCCCGACCGCTGCGAGGCGCCCCGACCGGGGCCGAACGAGAGTCGAGAGTCGAGAATTGGTGACCGGGCCGACCGAGAGTAAGGGGGAAAGGGGAAAGGAGCGGCCGACCGAGAGTAGTCGAGCTTCGATCGCGCAGACTCGCGGGAGAACGCCACCTGAAGAGGTGTCCGCCGGGTCGCGCGTATCGTACGTACAGTGAATGGACGTGCGTCACGCGGAGCCGCCGGTCGACCTCAGCGCGAGCGAGGTCGTGCTCGAGCAGCGCCGGCGGGCCGGCGCACGAGAACAATCTGCCTGGAGCGGGTGCCTGGCCGGGTCAGGCAGGCGCTGCGCACCGGACTGCGTGCTCGATCCGAAGCTGATACGTCCCCGCAGGGAAGATGATGGTCGCGTCGCCCGCTCGTCGCGCTCGCCACGCGCTGCGATAGGCGCGCAGGAAATCGCCGAGGCGCGCGAGCGCCTCGATGCGCTTCCACCTGTCGCGTGCAGCTACCCGCGGATTGAGCTCGCGCCTGGGCTCGCCGGGAGCAGGGCGCGCGAACGGCGACTGCGCACGGACGCGCTTGCGCCCGAGAAAGCCGCGTGCACCTTCGCACTGTCGCGCGTCCTCGAGCTCTCGCAGCGCCACCGCGACGAGGGCCTGGAACTCCTCGGCCGACGCGAAGCCTGGGGGAGTGGTGAGGCGCAGCTCGGCCGATGCTGGCATGCCGCCGCTGGGGCTGAAGAAGACCTTCGGGCGGGGAGCGATGAGCTTCGCCGATCCGAGCTGCTCGGGAGCGGTCCAGAGCCCCGGCCACTCGCGACCGGTGGGAACGAGCCCCGCGGTGACGGGATTCGCGAGGACGTAGGCGGCCTTGCGCACGACGTCGCTCGGCGCGACGGGGGTGACTGCGCTGTACGAGTTCTCGGAGGACCAGAAGCCCTCCCATCTCCCGAGCGACGCGTTGACGGCGCGGGCGACGAGTGAGTCGAGATACTGCATGAAGGCGGGGAGCCGCGCTTCGGGGTCGGTGACGAGGAGGTGGTAGTGGTTCGAAAGCACGCAGAAGGCGTGGACCTCGACGCGGTGGATGCGCGCGGCGGCTGCGAGGACGTAGAGGAAGATCGCGTTCGTGACGTCGGATGGCCGCAGGAAGAAGCGCCGTTCCGAGCAACGACGAGTCACGAGGTAGGTGACTCCTGGCAAGATCTGGCGTGGAGCGGTCACGTGGGGACGCGAAGGCAGGAGGCGTGCCGCCACGGGAGCCGAGGCCCGAAGCTCCTTTACGTACACGGTCGAACGAGGCGAGGTTCGCGGTTCGGCCCTCAGGACCGCGGTTCAGTTCTCTCGGTCCGGCAGGTGGGCGTGCTGGTTCGGCCCTCAGGACCGCGGTTCAGTTCTCTCGGTCCGGCAGGTGCTCCGATGTGGGACGCGAGCGCCGTCTGGCCGGAACCTTTAGGCAGTACGCCGAGATGGCCGGCCTGCGGCTTGACGCCACCCCGTCCAGTTGAAGATCATGCCGCGCCGCTCGTCCAGTGTGCTCGAGCGCCAGGTTGTGCGTGGCGGCGCCCGCTCACGTTCGCAGCCTCTGTTACTTCTGCCCCGAATGTCTGGACGCCGATGACGACGCGACTCTTGCCCGTGCTCTGGGCGCTGCTCCTCCTCCTGCCGGCCGCCCGCGCCGTGGCCGACACGGAGGAAGAGCTCACCGTGCTCAGCTACCACGAGGTCGCCGAGCCCGGCCAGGCGCTGGTGCCGCAGTACGCCGTCACGCCCACGGACTTCGTGAGGCAGATGGATTGGCTGCGGAACCACGGGTACCACTTCGTGAGCGTGGCCGACGTGCTGGCCGGCCGCGAAGGCAAGAAGCCGCTCCCGGACAAGGCGGTGCTCATCACCTTCGACGACGGCTATCAGTCCGTCTACGACCACGCCTGGCCCGTCCTCAAGATGTTCCACATCCCCGCCGTCATCAACGTCGTGGGGAGCTGGCTCGAGGAGAAGGGCACGGTGGACTTCGACGGGAAGCGGCTCCCCCGCGAGCAGCTGCTCTCCTGGCGCGAGCTGCGGGAGCTGTCCCAGAGCGGGCTCGTCGAGATCGGCAGCCACAGCTTCGACCTGCACCGCGGCATCCTCGGCAACCCGCAGGGCAACATGCAGCCGGCGACCACGACCCGACGCTACCTGCCGGAGGCGAAGCGTTACGAGGACGAGACCTCCTACCGCAAGCGCGTGCAGGCGGATCTCGAGCGCAACGACGCGCTCATCCGCCGCAACACCGGCAAGGCGCCCCGCGTGATCGCGTGGCCCTACGGCCGGTACAACAAGACGACGCGGGAGGTCGCGGAGCGGCTCGGCATGCGCATCGGCCTCACGCTGGACGACGGCGCCAACATGCACGACACGCCGCTCTGGGCGCTGCGCCGCATCCTGGTCGAGGGGGGGATGAAGCTGTGGGATCTGGAGCGCGAGATCACCATCCGCAACCAGAACCTCTCCGACAACGACCGCCCGCAGAAGATCATGCACGTGGATCTGGACTACGTGTACGACGCGGATCCCGCGCAGCAGGAGCGGAACCTCGACCGCCTGATCGACCGCATCGCCCGGATGGGCGTGAACGCGGTCTACCTGCAGGCCTTCTCCGATCCCGATGGGAACGGCTCGGCGGACGCCGTCTACTTCCCGAGCCGCAACATGCCCATGCGGGCGGATCTGTTCAACCGCGTGGCCTGGCAGATCCGCACCCGCACGCAGGTGAGGCGGCTGTATGCGTGGATGCCGGCGCTCTCCTGGGAGCTCCCGGCGAGCAACCCGGCCGCCCGCGACAGGGTCGTGACGCTGCCCGGGGAGAAGACCGGGCGCGTCGACATGGGGTACCTCCGGCTCTCGCCGTTCTCGGCGCGCGCGCGGCAGGCGATCCGGGAGATCTACGAGGACCTCGCGCGCGCGGCGCCCTTCGAGGGCCTGCTCTTCCACGACGACATCACGCTGTCCGACTACGAGGACGCGAGCCCCTTCGGCCTCAAGACGTACCAGGCGTGGGGGCTGCCCGCGTCGGTGCCGGAGATTCGCAAGAGCGACGACCTCATCGGCCGCTGGACCATCCTCAAGGTCAACGCGCTCGACGACTTCGCGATGGAGCTCGCCGACGTCGTGCGGGAGCAGCAGCCCACGCTGAAGGTCGCGAGGAACCTCTACGCGCGGGTGGTGCTGAACCCGAAGGCCGAGGTCTGGTACTCGCAGTCGCTCGACAACTCGCTCGCGCGCTACGACTTCACGGCCATCATGGCCATGCCGCTCATGGAGCGGGCGGCAGACCCGGGGACGTTCTTCCACGACCTCGTGAACGCGGTGAACGACCGCCCGGGGGCGATGAAGAAGGTCGTCTTCGAGCTCCAGTCCGTGGACTGGCGCGAGGACAACCGTCCGATCGACAGCAAGGAGCTCGCCGACCAGATCCGCAGCCTGTACGGCATGGGAGTGCAGCACGTCGGCTACTACCCCGACGGCCTCTTCAGCAATTCGCCAGCCACCGGCGTGATGAAGACGGTGCTGGACGGCAAGCCGAATGCCCCCGCGACGCGCTGAGAGGAGGGCCCGGTGACGGCTCACCCCGAGACGCTGTGGCACGGGCTCCTCGCCTTCGTCTTCTATTACCCGCTCTTGATGTCGTTCCTGTGGATGACCGGGGCGGCGCTGTTCTACTGGCGCTTCGAGCGGGCCGACACGGCGCGGGAACGGCCCCCCTCGACCCCGGGCGCTCCGCCGGTGAGCATCCTCGTCCCCTGCTACAACGAGGGCGAGAACGCGGAGGAGACGCTGAGCCACGCGCTCGCGCTCGACTACCCCGAGTTCGAGGTCATCGCCATCAACGACGGCAGCAAGGACGACACGGCCGAGGTGCTGGAGCGCATGGCGGCGCGGCACCCGCGCCTGCGCGTGGTGCACCTCGCGCAGAACCAGGGCAAGGCCATCGCCCTGCAGACGGGGAGCCTGCTCGCGAAGCACGAGATCCTGATCTGCATCGACGGCGACGCGCTGCTGGACAAGCAGGCCGCGCACTGGTTCGTCCGCCACTTCGTCGAGAGCGACTGGGTCGGCGCGGTGACCGGGAACCCCCGCATCCGCAACCGCTCGACGCTGCTCGGGCGGCTGCAGGTCGGAGAGTTCTCCTCGATGGTCGGCATCATCAAGCGCGCGCAGCGCAGCTTCGGCCGGATCTTCACGGTGAGCGGGGTCATCACGGCCTTCCGCAAGTCGGCCGTGCACCAGGTCGGCTACTGGAGCGCCGACATGCTCACGGAGGACATCGACATCACCTGGAAGCTCCAGCGCGCGGGCTGGGACGTTCGCTTCGAGCCGAACGCCCTGACCTGGATCCTCATGCCCGAGACGCTGAAGGGCCTGTGGAAGCAGCGGCTGCGCTGGGCCATGGGCGGCGCCCAGGTGCTGCTGAAGAACCTCGACGTCCTGCGTCACCCGAGCCAGAGCTTCCTGTGGCCGCTGCTGGTGGAGATGTGCGTCAGTGTGTTCTGGTGCTACTCGATGCTGCTCTTGACGGTGCTGTGGCTCGAGGGGATCGTGCTTCCCGGGGGCGCGCTGCCGGTGATACGTTCGCCCCTGAGCCCGCAGGGAAGCGGCGTCATCCTGGGCACTACCTGCCTGTTGCAGTTCGCGTTCAGCAAGTGGCTGGACAGCCGCTACGACCGCGGGCTCGGGCGTAACCTGTTCTGGATGATCTGGTATCCCTTCGCGTTCTGGATCATCAACACCGCTTCGATCGTCGTCGCTTACCCGAAGGTCCTCTTTCGCAGCCAGGGCAAGCGGGCTCGCTGGATCAGCCCGGACCGTGGCATTCGCTGATGTCGGATTGAACAAATGAGCGGTTCACTCATCATCAATGCGCGGGACCGCCTGCGCTGGCATCAGCGGCTCTGCTCCGATGCGTCCACCGTGCTCATGTGGGGAGCCTGGCTGAAGCTGTGGTACCCGGTGATGCGCTCCTTCTCCTGGGTGGCGGACATCAACGTCCTCTCCCAGCTCACGCTGATGAAGCTGGCGTCCGTGGGCGCGACCGCCGATGTCCCGCGGTACGCCATCGCGCTCGTCGGGACCTCGGGGACGCTGCTCCTGTGGAACCGGCTGCCGGCGCTGAAGGTGCGCACGCCCAACGTGCGCTCCGTGAGCGACTACGCCCGCCACTTCGAGCTGTCCGAGGACGAGATCCTGGCCGGCCGCGGCACCGCCGTGTGCGTGGTGCACCACGACGAGGGCGGCCGCATCATCCGCGTGGAGCGGCGCCAGCCCGCCGAGGCCTTCCGGCGCCACGATCCCGAGCCGCTCCAGGTCGAGCGGGCGGCCTGATCCGCGGCCGAACCTCCTGCAGGAGTGTCCCTGGCGCGCGCCGGCCCACGGCCGCGTACGCGGCGTGAGGGTCGGGATTCCTGCGAGCGCGCCGGTGCGCGCCGAGCTCCCGGGTCAGCCCGTCAGCTCGCGGTCGAACTTGCCCCGGAGGAACTCGCGGACCTGGGCGGACGGGCGACGCCGATCGAGATCGACGTTGCCCTGACCGGAGGCCTGCGGCTCGCGCATGGGCGAGACGACCAGCTCGGGCGCGGCGTCCCGACGACGATCCGCCGACGGGAAGTTCCGGACCTGCTCGCGCGCGACGCGCCACGCCTGCTGCACGGTCCAGGAGAGCGAGCGATCGAGGCGGACCGCCTCTTTCATGATCTCGCGCAGCGTCTCGTCGGGGAAGTACAGCGACTGTTTCTGTTTTTCGGTTCCGGCCATCCCTGCATTCCCTCCGCGGTGCTGTTCGCATCGTACGCGTGTCGACACGTTCGGCAACTCCGCGGCGTGCTTGCTTGATCGTAATCGTGGCTGCCCCGTCCGATCGGGGGAGTCGAGCGCCCTGCGCCTCGCGGTGCAGGCCACGAGCGAACGTCGCGCGGGCGAGCTCAGCGCCCCAGTGACAGGGCCTCGACCGCCTCGGGCCGAAAGCGGAGCCCGATGCCTGGACGTTCGGGGATGCGGGCGAGGCCGTCCGCGATCTGCAACGGCTCCTCGAGGATCGCGTCGGCCCAGTCGACGTACTCCAGGTAGTGGCACGTCGGCGTCGCCGCCAGCAGGTGCGCGCTGAGCTCCGGCAGCAGGTGGGACGACATCTCGATCCGGTGCGCCGCGGCGATCCCCGCCGCCTGGATCCAGCCCGTCACGCCGCCGATGCGAGCCGCGTCCGGCATCACGTGGTCGCAGGCACCGGCGCCGAGCGCCTCGATCATCGACTCGGGACCGTTGAAGTTCTCTCCGAGCTGTACGGGCACGGAGAGCGCCCTCGCGATCGCCGCGTTGCCGGCATAGTCGTCGTGACGGGTCGGCTCCTCCAGCCAGGCGATGCCCTCCGACTCGAGCGCGCGTCCGCGGCGGATGGCCTCCGAGACGGAGAGGGCCTGGTTGTAATCGACCGGCAACGCGATCTCGTCGGGGAGCCGCCCGCGGACCGCGCGCGTGACGGCGAGGTCCTCCTCGAGGGTCGGATGGCCGAGCCGCAGCTTCACGCTCCGGAATCCGCCCGCGAGGAGCTTCTCGGCCTCGTCCGCAGCAGCGTCCGGCGACATGAGGCCCAGCCCGCTCGAGTTGTAGGCGGGGATGGGCCTCGGCCTCGCCCCGAGCAGCGTTGCGAGCGGCGCGCCCGCGGCGACGGCGAGCGCATCCCAGATCGCGGCGTCGAGCGCCGACAGGGCCATGCGGACCACGCTCGCCACGCCCACGAGCGCGAACCGCCGGGCGAGCTTGGAGGCGATCTCGAGCGGCGCCGCAGGATCTCCCTCGACGACCGACACGGCGTCGCGCAGCACCGCGTCGATCGCCCGCGGCACGCTCCGGCGATAGCAGAACAGGTACGTGCGCCCGGTGATCCCCTCGTCGGTCTCGAGCTCGACGAGCAGCAGCGGGGCGCGGGTCACGGTCGCCGCGCTGGTGCCGAGGGGATACGTCATCGGAACCTCGACCGCGAAGGTGGTCACCCCTCTGATCGTCAGCGGCGGCAGCTCGGGGACGCTCGGCGCGGGCATGAGCGACGCTCCTCCAACGCGCGTGCATGAGCAGGCGCTGGGGCACGATCAAACGCGCGTGCCGGGTCGCTTGGGGTCACCCGAACGCACGCTCGAGCTGGGCACGTCGCGGTCGGTGGTCGGCGTGGAGGATCCGCCGGTGCACGTGGAGTCGCGAGGCATCCGCCGGGGAGGGCGTAAGAGATGCGGCCCGGCGGAGGGGAGCCGCCGGACCGCTTGATCTGCCTCACCAGGGGGAACGTCGCGCACGCAGTCGGTCGCAGGCGGCTGTCGTACATCCTCAGGTTACTGCGGCCTCGTGACGCAAGACATCCCGTGGCTCCGGGAGCCCCAAATGTGCGGCGAACCCCGCGCGATCCGGTGACCTTCTGTCGAACGCTGCGTTCGCGCCGCTCTCATGTGCGGCGTCTTGCCGCGTGGCTTGCGGTGGTGCGCGTTTGGGGCGTGTGGGCGTAATGTCCCCGAAGCATGGGACCCCCCGCGCACCCTCACGAGGCGGCATTCCAGGCCGTGACCGCCGCGTTCGCCTCCCTCGGGCGCGTATGCCTCGCACTCGACGTCGAGTACCGGATGCGGCACATCTCCCCGCTGCTGGACGATCTGCTCGGAGCGGGCGCGGCCGAGCACTACCGCGGCCGCCCCATCGTCGAGCTGCTCGGGTGCGAGCTCTTCGGCGTGGACGGGCCGTTCCGCGCGGCGCTCGCGGCGAGCGAGCGCCGCGAGGGCTGGCGCGCGTGGCTCCCCGATGGCGCGGGTGGGCGCCGGCCGACGTCGGTCACCGTGGCGCCGCTGCGCAACCTGGGCGGCGCGTGCGATCGCGAGGCCGTGTACCTCATCGTCCTCCGCCCGGCGGATCCCGAGGTCGGCGAGCCCTGCGGCCCGGCGCGCTCCACGAGCCTCGTCGTGGGGTCGCCCGCGATGGAGCGGGTTCAACGCCTCGTGGAGAGCCTCGACCACTCCGACGTGTCCGTGCTCATCGGCGGGGAGAGCGGCGTGGGCAAGGGCGTCGTCGCCCAGGAGATCCACGCGCGCTCGCGCCGGCGCGAGCGGCCGTTCGTGGCGGTCAACTGCGCGGCGCTGCCCGACGCGCTCCTCGAGTCGGAGCTGTTCGGGCACGTGCGCGGCGCGTTCACGGGAGCGCTGAGGGACCGGACCGGGCGCTTCGAGCTGGCGGACGGCGGCACGCTGTTCCTCGACGAGGTCGGCGATCTGCCCCTGCACGTGCAGGCGAAGCTGCTGCGCGTGATCCAGGAGAGGTCGTTCGAGCGCGTCGGCGACAGCCGCACGATCACCGTGAACGTCCGGATCATCGCGGCGACGCACCGCGACCTGCGGCGCGAGGTCGAGGCGCGTCGCTTCCGTGAAGACCTGCTCTACCGGCTGCGCGTCTTCCCGATCGAGATCCCCTCGCTGCGCCAGCGCCGGGAGGACGTGGCGCCGCTCGCGCGTCACCTGCTCGCGCGCTCCGCGGCGCGCACCGGTCGAGAGCTGAGGCTGTCTCCCGAGGCGCTGCGCCAGCTCGAGGGATATCGCTGGCCGGGCAACGTCCGGGAGCTGGAGAACGCGCTCGAGTATGCGGCGACGGTCGCGACGGGGCAGACGATCCAGCCGGAGGACCTCCCATCGGAGGTGCTCGCCGTCGCGGAGCCTGCCCGGAGCGCGCACGACGCGACCGTCGAGCGGGAAGGGGTGCGCGGTTCGTCGAGGCGGCGGGATCCTCCCGCGCGCGAGGAGCTGCTCGCGGCGCTCCAGGAGAACCGCTGGCACATCGCCGACACCTCGCGGGCGCTCTCCGTCTCCCGCTCCACGCTGTGGCGGTGGATGCGCGAGCGCCGCGTCACGCGCGCGTCCTAGAACGGCGCGTCGCGACGGAATGTCGCGACATGCCTGGGATCCACGGGCCCGCGGCCTCTGATCGCTCGAAAGAACGCCATGCGTCGGGGTGGCGCACCCCTTGCTCATGTGACGGGGCAGGGCGACGCGACCGCGATGCGGCACGGGCGGAGCCGGGCGCTCACCGCGCTCGACTCCGCATCGAGGGGGGACGTGTGCGCGTTCGCCAGCGCCTGCGCTCGGTGCGCGGCGCGATCGATCACGAACGCAGTTGGGAGGATCACATGACCAGACGGACCCTCGCCGTCCTCGTCGTCTCCGCCGCCGCGCTGGCCTGCGGCGGCGCGACCGACGACGGACTCGGTGCAACGACACAGGCAGCGCAGAGCCCGGGCGGCGGCACGCCGACCTTCAAGATCCTGGCGAGCAACGATCTCGGGATGCACTGCGCGTGTCCCAGCTTCGGCACGTTCATGCTGCTGCCGCCCTACAACACGCTCCGGGCGCAGGTGTTCCAGACGGGCAGCCTCGACCCGGTGCTCCTCGGAGCGAGCAGCCAGTACAAGGTCACCTACGACGTCCTCGAGAACACCGACGCCGCGATGAAGGCGGACCCGTACTTCGCCAACTGGATCCAGAACTCCCCGAAGATCTTCCCCGGCTTCCAGCCGGTGCGGGCGGACGGCCGCATCCAGGGGCTCGGCGGCGCGACCTTCAGCGGCGACATGGACGTCAAGACGACGCCGGCGACGACCTACTTCGAGAAGGCCGGCATCCCGGCCTATCCAGTCGTGACGGGCACCGCCACGGACATCATGACGGATCCTCTGGGCGGCCCGAACCGGACGCCGTACCTCACCGGCCGTATCCGGGTCGTCGAGACGGCGACCGGCCAGGTGATGGCGAGCGACGACGTGACGGTGCCGGTGGCGTTCGGCGGCTGCTGCAACTGCCACCTGAAGCTCGCGGGAGCGTACGGGAAGCCGGCCACGCCCGCGGGCTCGTTCGAGACGATGGGCATGCTGCACGCGCGTGACGCCCGGATCGACTTCTCGAAGCTGGACCCGGATGGCGACGGCGTGGGCGGCCCCATCCGCTGCTCGGTGTGCCACTGGGATCCGGCCATGGGCGAGAGCCAGGCGCCGGGCTTCGCGGCGACGTATCCGAACTACCAGATCCTCCCGGGCGCGACGTTCACGAGCGCGGACGTGCGGACGTCGCAGTACTCGTTCTCGGACGTGCTGCACCGGTTCCACGCGCAGAGCTCCGCGGTGCTCACGTCGTACGACGCGAACATCGCGAAGAACTGCTACGACTGCCACCCCGGCAACAACGTGAACTGCTACCGGGACACGCACACCACGAAGACCAACGCGAGCGGCCAGCCGATCTGGTGCACCGACTGCCACGGCGACCTGAACCAGCGCATCGCGCAGAACCAGATGGCGAACCCGTGGTCCGACCAGACGCTGCCCACGTGCGCGCAGTGCCACGGCACCAAGTACGGCGAGCTGTCCCCGTCGCACGCGAACTGGCTCAAGATCGGCGTCTTCGGCAAGTACCTCAACTCGAGCGGCCACAAGTTCGACAAGGTGCTCTGCTCGTCGTGCCACGGCTCGCCGCACGGGCTCAACCCGTCGACGCTCGCCAAGGACAACGTGCAGAACGTCGCGCTGCAGAACGACTCGCGCGCCATCGGTGTCTGCAACGTCTGCCACACCGGCAAGTCGGCGTCGTGGGGGGTGCCGCCGCACTAGGTCGCGCGGCGTGAGGACGGCCGCGGGAGGCATGCTCTCCCGCGGCCCGTCCCGCCGCACAGCTCGCGTCGACGCCGACCGCGGGCCGTAGCTGCGGGCCACCCCGCCGCAGCGAGACCTCTCGCAGCGGCTTCTCGTGCGCGGGCGCAGCCCCCGCCACGAGCGGCGTGACCGACTTCGTCGCGACAAGACGTCGCAACGTCGCCGTCGCGCCGCCTTCGCGCTGCGCGTATCCGGGCAGGAACACGCCGCTTCGGTGGTGGCATGTCCCGTGCTCTAGCGACGCGGCAACGCGACGCACACGAGGCGCGGTCCGGGGCCCGGCGGCACCCGCTGTCAGCCGAACCACGCCGACGAGGTCCTCGGCCGGCAAGCGCGCGAGGACAGAGGTGCTGCTCGCCGACGTCGCCGGCCTCCGGGGCGCCGGCCTCACCATCGAGAGGGACGACAGATGAAGAGAGCGCTTTACGCATTCCTCGCCATCTCCGCGATGCTGGCGGCGTGCGGAACCGAGCAGGAGCTGGCCGCGCAGAGCCAGGCCGAGACGGCGGCGAGCTCGTACACGATCACGATCGTGTCGCAGAACCCCTCGAGCGGGGTCGCGATCACCGTCAGCCGGGCCGACCTCTACGGCAGGGCGAACGGGACGACCGAGTTCACCCGTACCTACACGACGGGCACGGCCCTGTCGCTCACCGCGCCCTCGAGCGCCTCCGGGGCTCCGTTCCAGAAGTGGCAGAAGAACGGCGTCGACCTCACGTCCAGCACGACCGCCAGCATCACCGTGAGCGCGCAGGATCGCTACACGGCGATGTACGGCTCGAGCTCGGGCGGGAGCTCCCCCACCTTCAAGATCCTGGCGAGCAACGATCTCGGGATGCACTGTGCGTGTCCGAGCTTCAGCACGTTCATGCTGCTGCCGCCGTACAACACGCTCCGGGCACAGGTGTTCCAGACCGGCGCGGGCGAGCCGTCGCTCCTCGGGGCGAGCACCCAGTACAAGGTGACCTACGACGTCCGCGAGAACACGGACGCCGGCCTGAAGGCGGACCCGTACTTCGCGAACTGGATCCAGAACTCCCCGAAGATCTTCCCCGGCTTCCAGCCGGTGCGGGCGGACGGCCGCATCCAGGGGCTCGGCGGCGCGACGCTGAGCGGCGACATGGAGGTCAAGACGACGCCGGCCACGACCTACTTCGAGAAGGCGGGCATCCCCGCCTATCCGGTGGTGACGGGCACCGCCACGGACATCATGACGGACCCGCTCGGCGGCCCGCAGCGCACGCCGTATCTCACCGGTCGGATCCAGGTCGTCGAGAAGGCGACCGGCAAGGTGATGGCGAGCGACGACGTGACGGTGCCGGTGGCGTTCGGCGGTTGCTGCAACTGCCACGTGAAGCTCGCGGGCGCGTACGGGAAGCCCACGACGCCCGCGGGCTCGTTCGAGACGATGGGCATGCTGCACGCCCGTGACGCCCGGATCGACTTCTCGAAGCTCGATCCGGACGGCGACGGCGTGGGCGGCCCCATCCGCTGCTCGGTGTGCCACTGGGATCCGGCGATGGGCGAGAGCAAGGCGCCGGGCTTCGCGACGACGTATCCGAGCTACAAGATCCTCCCGGGCGCGACGTTCACGAGCGCGGACGTGCGGACGTCGCAGTACTCGTTCTCGGACGTGCTGCACCGGTTCCACGCGCAGAGCTCCGCGGTGCTCACGTCGTACGACGCGAACATCGCGAAGAACTGCTACGGCTGCCACCCCGGCAACAACGTGAACTGCTACCGCGACACGCACACCACGAAGACCAACGCGAGCGGCCAGCAGATCTGGTGCACCGACTGTCATGGGGATCTGAACCAGCGGATCGCCCAGAACCAGATGGCGAACCCGTGGTCGGCGCAGACCCTGCCCACCTGCGCGCAGTGCCACGGCTCCTCCTACGGGGAGAAGTCGCCCGGTCAGAGCGGCTGGCTGAACACCGGCATCTTCGGCAAGTACCTCAACTCGGCCGGTCACCACGGCTCCAAGGTGCTCTGCTCGTCGTGCCACGGCTCGCCGCACGGGCTCAACCCGTCGACGCTCGCCAAGGACAACGTGCAGAACATCGCCCTGCAGAACGACGCGCGGGCGATCGGCAAGTGCACGGTCTGCCATGGTGACCAGTCGAGCACCTGGCAGGTCCCGCCGCACAACTAGCGAAACAGGCCGGCCGCGGGGTGGGTACGCTCACCCCGCGGTCGCGTCCTCGAAACTCCACTCCAAGCACGGAAACGTTCTCCATGACGCGACGGATGGTGATGGTGTCGGTGATTGTGGTGTGGATCGGCGCGCTGGCCGCGGTGGTGAGGCTCGGTCCGCCGCGTCTGCGCGCCTCGGGACCGCCCCTCACGGCTGCAGCGCTCGACACCTCGAAGACCCTCGACTACCTCGCGGGCTGGGCGCGGCGCGACCGCTGGGACGCGTTCCCGGAGTCGCCCTCGTTCGCCTTCTACAACCTGTACACGACGCGTGCCCTCGGCGGCTCGGTGTCACCGGAGCTTCGCGCCCAGGTGATCGAGTACCTCCGCAGGTGCCAGGCGCCCGACGGCGGGTTCACGGCGGCACCCGGGACCGGACCGTCGCACGTCGTGCCGACGCTGTACGCGACGCGCACGCTGGGGCTCCTCGGCGCGCTCGACGCGATCGACCGGCCGCGCGCGGTGGCGTTCCTCACGTCGCTGGCGGGGAAGGACGGCGGCTTCCGTGGACGCGCTGCCGAGGCGGACGTGTCGCTCGGCGCGACGTACCACGCCCTCGCCGCTCTCGAGATACTCGGCGCCCTCGATCGCGTGGACCCGCGCCGCACGGCCACGTTCCTCTCGTCGCACCGGGCGGCGGAGGGAGGCTTCGCGCTGCGCCCGGGCATGATCGCCTCGCCGGCCGCGACCTTCATGGCGGTGCGCTCCCTGAAGCTCGTCGGCGCGCTCGATCCCGAGACGGCCGCGGGCGTGGCGCGCCACCTCTCGGGCTCCCGGTACTCGGGGAAGGTCCGCGACGGGAAGTTCACCTCGCTCCCCGAGATCGAGGAGGAAGCCCAGGTGCTGGGTGCCCTCGCCGAGGTCGGTCGCCTGGACATCGTGGACCGTGCCGAGGTGGAGCGGTTCGTGGCGAGCCTGTACGTGGCCGAGAACGGCGGGTTCGGGCCGCAGCCCGGCCTCGGCACGACTCCCCCGAGCACGTTCCACGCGATCGCGTGCCTCGTCGCCCTCGGCCGGCTGCCCGCGCCGGCGGGAGGCTAGGGCTCCCCTTCACGAGCAGCAGGTCGTCCGCGCGAAGTGGGCGGCGGCGAGCCCATCGAAGCAGGCGTCGAGCCGGTGGCGGCGGTCTCGCCCGAAGGTCGCTCGACCGGCCCGGCCTCGGTTTGCGGACGGGCGCCGCTCCCGGCCGGCGGCGCGATGAGCTCTCGCCCGCCTCGCCTCTCGCCGTCGCCCGTCGGACGAGCGACGAAGCCTCCGCGTCACGGCCAGCCCGGGCTCGACGTTCGACGTCCCGGTGCTCACGCTAGAGGCGCCATGCCATCCACACTGCCCAGCCAGATGAAGGCCGCCGCCGTCGATCACTTCGGCGGACCCGAGGTCCTGCACACCGAGACGTTGCCCGTCCCGCAGCCCGGCGAGCACGAGATCCTCCTCCGGGTCGACGTGGCCGGAGTCGGCGTCTGGGACCCGTGGGTCCGGCAAGGCGGTTTCGACGACGGCTCGACACGTTTCCCCTACGTGATGGGGAACGACGGAGCCGGAGTCGTGGTGGCAGTGGGCCCGAAGGTCAGCCGCGTACGCGTGGGACAGCGAGCCTATGGCTATCAGATGGAGGGCGGCTTCTACGCCGAGTACGCCAAGCTCGAGGAGGGGCGGGCGGCCCCGATCCCGAGCGGCCTGGACGCGAGGGAGGCCGGCGCGCTGGGCGCGGACGGGATCACCGCGCTGCGCGGGCTCGACGACGAGCTGCGGCTGCGCAGCGGACAGTCGCTCATGATCATCGGCGCGAGCGGCGGGGTGGGCCACATCGCCGTGCAGCTGGCCAAGCGGATGGGGGCGCGCGTGCTCGCCGTCGCCTCGCGAGCGGATGGTTTGAAGCTGGTCGAGAAGCTCGGCCCGGACGTCGCGATCGACGGGCGAAGAAAGGACGTGGCGAAGGCGGCTCGCGCGTTCGCGCCCGAGGGGCTGGACGCAGCTCTCGTGCTGGCGGGCGGGGACGACGTGAACGCGGCGCTCGCGACGATCAAGAAGGGGGGACGGGTCGCCCATCCCAACGGCGTGGAGCCCATCCCGGAGGTCCCGAAGGGCGTCGAGCTGCTCGCGTACGACGGCACTCCCAGCGCAGAGGCGTTCGACCGGCTCAACCGGCTGATCGGGGACGCGCCGTTCCACGTCGAGCTCGGGAAGCTCTACGAGCTCGAGGAGGCCGCCCAGGCTCAACGGGACGTCGAGAAGCACCACCTGGGAAAGCTCGCGCTGCGTATCCACTGAGGCGGAGACCCGTCGAGCTGGATGGCTGCTGCGGTGCACGACCCCACCAACCGGGCTCCGCGCTGGGGCGGCCGCCCGGCCGGAACTCTCACCGCCGCCGGCTCGCCAGGGGCTCGATCACCGCGCCGCCACCCACCGCGCTCCGCACTTCGGGCAGACGTACGTCGCCATGTTGCCGATGGACTGCTCGACGACGCCTTCGGCGCCGCACTTCGGACACTTGTTCGTCGGCTGAGTCGGGGCAGGGACGTGGACAGGCATGGCGGAAGAGTCTACCCCGCCTGCGCGCCGTCGCCGACGCGCCGTCGAGTCACGGTTCCGGTTCGCTTGGCGGTGCCGCCGGGCGGTGGTCATGTTGTGCGCGGCCCGCCCGCCTCGCGCAGGCGTGCGCGGTCGGACGCACCCGGAGAGCGGAGGTGGGCCGTGGCGAGGACGATGCGAGCAGTCGAGATCACCAGGCCCGGATCGGGCTTCACGCTCGTGGAGCGCCCCGTGCCCGAGCCAGCGGCGGGACAGGTCCGCATCGCGGTCGAGGCGTGCGGCATCTGCCACTCCGACGCGTTCGTGGCGGAGGGCTCCTATCCCGGCCTCGTATACCCGCGCGTCCCCGGTCACGAGGTGGTCGGCCGCGTCGACGCCGTCGGAGCAGGCGTGGTCGTCTGGCGCCCGGGGCAGCGTGTCGGAGTGGGCTGGCACGGAGGGCACTGCGGGGCGTGCGAGGCGTGCCGCTCGGGCGACTTCATCCAGTGCGAGCGTGGGCTCGTCTGCGGCTTCAGCTACGACGGCGGGTACGCCGAGCAGATGGTCGCCCCGCAGGAGGCGCTCGCCGCCATCCCCGACGCGCTCGACTCGGTCGCCGCCGCTCCGCTGCTCTGTGCGGGCGTCACTACGTTCAACTCGCTGCGAAACAGCGGCGCCCGGGCGGGCGACCTCGTGGCGGTGCAGGGCATCGGGGGGCTGGGGCACCTCGGCCTGCAGTACGCCCGCAAGCTCGGGTTCCGGACGGTCGCGCTCTCGCGCGGCGCAGACAAGCGCGCGCTCGCGCTCGAGCTCGGCGCGCACGAGTACGTCGATCAGGAGGTCGGGGACGCGGCGGCCGCGCTCAAGAAGCTGGGCGGCGCGCGCGTGATCCTCGCCACGGCGCCGAACTCTCAGCTCATGTCGAGCCTCTTCGACGGCCTGGGACGCGACGGTACGCTGCTGGTGGTCGGCGCGAGCGCCGATCCGATCCAGGTCTCGCCGTTCCAGCTCATCGGCGCCCGGCGGCGGGTGCAGGGCTGGCCGAGCGGTACGGCCAAGGACTCAGAGGAGACCCTGGCCTTCAGCGCGCTCAACGCGGTGGCCTCGCGGAACGAGACGTTCCCGCTCACGGCGGTGAACGAGGCGTTCGAGCGGATGATGTCGAACCGCGCGCGCTTCCGGGTCGTGCTGAAGGTCCGGCAGTAGCCTCGGCAGCGCCGTACGCGCGGCCGGGGGGATGGCAGCAGCGGAGCGGCGCACGGCCTGCGCCTCGAGCGCCAGCGCCGACGCACGCGCTGAAGCCGGGAGCCCGGCGGCCGATCTGCACGTCTGCCCAGCCCGACTCCGGACTCGGCGTGGAGTTGCCATTCAGCCCACTTGTGTCACGCCCCGCCGGTGATGAGTCTGCGCCACCCCTAGACACCACGCCTCGCCTACCAGGAGGCGTCATGGACCGGCTCGCGCAGAAGAACAGGGAAAAGGTCATCGACCTGCTGATGGAGCGCCTGAGTTTCGAGCGCGCCGGAGTGAAGCTCTACGACAAGGTCCTGGAGCGGATGCGCGAGTCGAGCGGCGCGCGGAGCGGGCGTCACGGCGACGGCGACTACACCACCTACGGTCTGAGCGGCTATCGCGCCGGCGACGTGGACCGCGGCGTGCACGAGGACCTCGACCGGGAGCAGGGCGGGATCGCGCACCCCGACCGCGAGCGCGAGCGAGAGGAGCGCGTCGTCGCCGAGATGCTGCCACTGGTGGAGAAGATCCGCGCCCAGGAGAAGGAGCACGAGGAGTGGTTGAAGAGCAGCATCCGGCGGCTCGGCGGCGACGACAAGCGGATGACGGAGATGGCAAACGTGACGGCGCGTGAAGCGGCCGGCATCGAGAAGGTTGTCATGAAGGATCCGCAGCTCCCGCACCTGTTCCACGCGCTCCTCGCGGCGGAGCACGTGGACACGGCCGGGTGGGACCTCCTCCTCGTGCTCGCCGGCGAGGCAGGCGACGGCGCCGCCGAGGAGGAGTTCAGGAAGCGCCTGCAGGAGGAGGAGCGACACCTCGCCTTCCTGCGCGAGGCGCTGCGCACGTTCTCGGCCCACGAGGTGCTGGGCGAGGAGCTGCATTCGCCCACGCCACCGGTCTGATCCCGGCGCGGGCGGTCGGGCCCGGCGCGAGGTCGCATTCGAGGTAGAGATGAGGGCCATGACGGTGCTCATCGTTCGCCTCGGCAGTCCACGCGCCGCCGGAGAGGGCCTCCGGATCGGTACGGTGCGCCGCCCGCCGCGCGGCGTGCCCGCGGCCCGCTTCGCCCCGGACGACTGGTACGACGTCTGGTACCCGAACCTCGCGCCGAGCACCGAGACGATGAAGCTCGGCAAGGCGGCGCGGACCGAGCGGGAGTGGGCGCTGTTCGCGAGGAGGTTTCGCGCCGAGATGGCCGAGCCCGCCGCGAGCCGCACGCTCGACCTGCTCGCTGCGCTCTCGCGCACGGCGAGCTTCTCGGTAGGGTGCTACTGCGAGGACGAAGCGCGCTGCCACCGGTCGGTGCTGCGCGCGCTGCTCGGGGAACGCGGCGCGAAGATGGGGTGACGAGCGCTGCCGGCAGCGCGTTCTGCGCGGGGCGCCAGGACGCGGCCGGTGCGGGTCTCGCGTTCGGCCGAGCCGGCGGTGTCGAGCGTTGACCGGAGCCGGGGCACGCCTCAGAACAAGAGCGCGATGCCGCCCGGTGCTGGCACGAGATCCACGCCGCGGCGCCGGCGCGGACCCGATCTGCGATGAAAGAACCAGGGGATCGCGAACCCGACCGCGCTTCCGACGGCCGCGCCCGCGGCGACGTCGGTGAGCCAGTGCGCGTCGCCGGCCATCCTGAGGTATCCCACGCCGGACGCCAGCGTCAGCCCGACTCCCCAGGCCCATGGCGCCCACGATCGGCCCCGGATGGTCGCGACCGTCGCGGTCGACGTCGCGAGCGAGAACGCGAACGAGGTGTGGCCGGAGTAGAAGCTGCGGTCGCGCGATCCCGGCATGAACGTGGAGCCGCCGGCGGGGCGAGGCCGTGCGAAGCCGTCCTTCGCGGCGTTGACGAGATCCGACGCGATCGCGACGGACTCCCCGACGACGAGCAGGTCCTCGAAGAACGTCCGGCGCGTCCCGTCCTGCGCCGCGCCGAGCGCGGAGAGCGTGAGCGCACCCGCCGACAGAACGCCGGAGTCGATCACGTCCGAGAGGTGCCGGGCGCGAAGCTCCGCGCGCGCGCCGGTGAGCCGGAGCGCGTCGCGTGCTGCCTCGTCGAGGCCATTCACGGCGCAGAATCGGCACTGGCTCGGCGAGAGCCGGGGGAGGGCGAGGCCCGCGGCGAGGGCCCCCGCGAGGAAGGTCACCGAGACGTCGAGGCGTGGGTGGACGACGAGGTCGTCGGCGGAGGGAGCGGCGGGCCAGGCGATGAAGGCCCATGCGGCCAGCGCGACGGTCAGCGGACGCTTCATCACCGGAACTTTGGGCTCACAATGAATGAGCGCCACGGGAGAGCGGGGCTGACGCACCCGGGAGCGGCTCCTCCCGGTGCCGTGGGCCGGGCGCGCGGAGCCGCGGGCTCGGGTTCGACCGCGGCGACGGAGCTCGGCCGAGGCAGGAGCATTCGGGCGCCCGGACGTCCCATCGACGCTCGCGGACCTTTCGCACCCGAGCTCGTGGACGCCCATTCGCAGCGCGTGCAGTCGATGGCCCCTCCCGCGCGAAGGGGCGAGCGAACCCCGGTGCGGAGAACGCGGCGATGCGTCCCCGGCGCCCGTCCGGAGACGCATCGCCGTTCGAGGTTCAGTGCACGGAACGCGGCGGAGGGAGATACGCGTACGGGCGCGCGTCGAGCCAATGCCAGGCATTGCCGCTCTTCCTGGCGAGCATCACGACGTGCAGCTTCATCGTCCTGGTCGAGCCATCCGGCATCCTGAAGTTCTGGAGCTCGTGATCGAGGTCCATGAACGCGAGGTCGTCCCCCATGCGCCGCACGGAGGAGATCGCGAACCGCGAAGTCGTGCCTGCGAGGATCGTCTCGCAATCGTGACGGTACGCGGCCGCGACGCCGGAGCGACCGTTCCCGACCTCTCCGGTGGGGGTGATGAGCGTGCCGTCCTCGGTCCAGAACGCCGCCACCGCCTCCACGTCGAACCGGTTGAACGCCTCGTTGAACTTCCGACACGCAGCTTCGAGCGATGGATCCGCCTTGTAGGGCTGCGTCCCGACTTCCTGCGTCGTTTCCATGAGCACACCTCCGTACGACCTAGGTCGTGGCGGTTGCGGCGGAAATGCTCGAGCGCAAATGCCAGGCGGGGGCGCCGGATCGGGTGAAAGGATCCCGCGAGGTCGGTTGGCCGTGACGTCGGCGCGAGGGCGGCGGTGCGACCAGCAGGCGCCGGTCGCCTCCTGATATGGATACACGATGCCACTGAAGCCGAGTGCTCAGAGGGTCCAGGACGCGCTGCGGGGCGCCGGCTTCGCGAACACCGTGATCGAGCTGCCCGACTCCGCTCGGACCGCAGCAGAAGCGGCGGCTGCGGTCGGTTGCGACGTGGGGCAGATCGTGAAGTCCCTGCTCTTCGAGGCGAAGCCGAGCGGACGCGCGGTGCTGGTCGCGGCGAGCGGGAGCCACCGCGTCGACGAGCAGGCGGTGTCGGCGGTGATCGGCGAGCGCATCGCACGCGCCTCGGCCGACTTCGTTCGCGAGCGCACCGGGTTCGCCATCGGCGGCGTGCCCCCCATCGGACATGCGCAACCGCTCCTGGCCGTGGTGGACGAGGCGCTGCTCGCGTACGAGCGCATCTGGGCGGCGGCCGGCCACCCCCACGCCGTGTTCGAGCTGACGCCCGCCGAGCTCGTGCGGATGACGGGCGGGAGGGTCGCGCGGCTCGCGGCGGCGGAGCCATAGCGCTTCGAGGAACGCGTAGGCCGCGCGAGCTCTCCGTACGAAGAGCGCGCCACCGGGCGGTCCCTCGACTAGGCTGCAGGCGCCATGTCATCCAGCCTGGCTGCCGTCGTGCTCGGCCTCGCCTCCGCCGCATCATGGGGAGCGGGGGACTTCACCGGGGGGATCGCCTCGAAGCGAGCGCCGGTCGTCGGCGTCCTCGTGCTCGGCCAGGCCGCTGGCGTGACGCTCATCTTCGCGGCGGCGCTGCTCCTTCACGAGAGCGTCCCCGCGCCCGCCACCCTCGCCTGGAGCGTCGCAGCGGGTGCTGCGGGAGCGGTCGGCCTCGCCGCGCTCTACCGCGCGCTCGCGGTGGGGCGCATGGCGGTGGTGGCGCCCGTCTCGGCGGTCCTCTCGGCGAGCATCCCGGTGGTGTGGGGCGCGCTCGCCGAAGGGATGCCGTCGGGCTCGAAGCTCGCCGGCTTCGTGCTCGCGCTCGCTGGCATCTGGCTCATCGCGCGCGCGGGGCCGCCCGGCGGCGGGACGGAGGGACTCGGGCTCGCCCTCGTCGCCGGCTGCGGCTTCGGCGCGTACCTGGTGCTGATGGACCGCGGTGCGCAGGGGGGAACGTTCTGGCCGCTCGCGGCGGCGCGCGGGACGTCGTTCGCCCTCGCGGTGGTCGTCGCCGGGGCCCGCCGGCGTCCGTGGGCGCCTCCGAGGCACGCCGTGCCGCTCGTTCTCCTCTCGGGGGTGCTCGACGCCGGCGGCAACGCCTTCTTCGTCCTGGCGACGCAGGCCGGCCGCCTCGACGTCGCGGCCGTCCTGGCGTCGATGTACCCGGCGAGCACGGTGGCGCTCGCGGCCGGGCTCCTTCGGGAACGCATCACCCGGCCGCAGTCGGCGGGCATCGTCGCGGTCCTGGGAGCGATCGCCCTGATCGCGGGGTGACGCCCGAGCGCGCGGCGTCGGAGGGAGGCTGGCTAGAACCGCGGAGCCCCGTAGCTCCGCTCGAACAGCGCACGGATCGCCGCGCGACCGTCGTCGGAGAGGTCTCGCGTGCCGGTGCCCGCGAACCTCTCGCGCCTGATGGCGGGAGGCTCCTCGGCGACCCAGTCCCGCTCGTTCCACCGGAACCAGCGCTTCTGCTCCTGGTCGAAGAGGTGGACCGGCTTTCCCCAGTGCCGCGCAAGCTCCACGGCCCAGCCCGTCGCGCCGTGCGCCGGCTCGTCGGCGGCGACGGCGCCGACGGCGAACACCTCGCCGGCCGTGCTCACCTGGTGCCAGATCGCCTGGAGCACGCGCCGCTGCTCCCCCGGCTCGGGGAGCGCACGGTGCAGGTGCGCCTTCAGGTAGGCGGCGCTGACCTCGCCCACCTTGAGCTCGTCCTCGCTCAGCTCGACGAGCCCGCGCGTCCGCGCGAGGTCGTGACGGCCGCCGAACGTGAAGTTCACCTCCCGGACGCCCCATCGTTCGGCGCAGGCGCCGAACTCCTCCTCGGCGCCCGCGGAGCCGCTCGCCAGCAGCGTGAACGACTCCGGGGAGAGCTCGTCCGGCGCCGAAGCCTCGTCGTCTCTCGGCGGCCGCAGCCGGCCGCCCTCGAGCACGAGGGGGACCTCGATCCCGGGGAACCGCTCGAAGTCCTTCGCCAGCGTCAGCCGGGCATGCCGTCCGTGCGGCTCGAGGGAGATGGCGACGTCGACGAGCGCGGCGCACTCGTCCGACAGCGGGGCGATGCGCCGGGCGCCGGCGAGCTCGCGGGCTCGCGCCGTCATCCAGATCTCGGCGCCGACGCGGGCCGCGCTCGCCTTGAACCCGCCGACCGTGGCGGCGCACGCGGGCTGTTCCCAGGCGAAGCCGTCGACGAGGATGGCGCGGGGACCGTGCTGGAGGTGCGCCTGGAACGCGGCCAGCGCCTCCTCGAGCCCCCGCACGCCGAAGGCGCGCTCCACCGACGACCAGATGAGCCGCCGGTGGGCGATGGCCTCGCGCACGCCCCCGCGGTCGGCCAGCCCGACACCCTCGGCGAGCTCGTCGAAGAGCGCGTCGTAGCGCGCGGAGACGTGCTCCACGGATTGGCCGACCGCGACGTGGAGGACCGGCTTCTCGCGCAGCAGGGCGTCCAGCCCGAGCTGCACGAGGCAAGCAGACTTCCCGACGCCCGCAGGCGCCACGATCACGCCCAGGTGACCCTTCCCGAGCCCGCCGCGGATGGAGCGGTCGAGTATCCGCAGCGGGCTCTGGAGGATCGCTTCCTGCCGGATCATGGGCGCCGGACGGGATCTACTTCTTGCCGCCCTCCGCGGCCTTCTTGCCGGCCGCCTTGGACATGAGCTCCTCGGCCATCGCCGTCGGGACCGGCAGGTACCGGGAGAACTCCATGCTGAACTCCGCCTTGCCCTGCGTCGAGGACCGGAGGGTCGTGGAGTACCCGAACATCTCGGCGAGGGGCACCTCGGCCTCGATGCGGACCAGCCCGCCGTCCTCCTGCGAGCCGACGATCATCGCGCGCCGCTGCATGAGCGTGCCGAGGACGCCGCCGGAGAACTCGGAGGGCGTCTCGACGCCGACCCGCATGATGGGCTCGAGCAGGCGCGGCTTCGCGCGATCGAAGCCCTCGCGCCAGGCGCCGCGCGCGGCCTCCTGGAAGGCGATGTCGGACGAGTCGACCGCGTGGCTCGCGCCGTCGTTGATGACGACGCGCACGTTCACCACGGGGAAGCCGAGCAGCCGCCCCTTGCCGAGCATCGAGCGGAAGCCCTTCTCGACCGCGGAGATGAACTCGCGGGGGATCGCGCCGCCCACCACGTCGTCGACGAACTCGTACGGCTGCTCGCAGGGCTCGATGTAGCCGCACACCCGGCCGAACTGCCCCGACCCGCCGGTCTGCTTCTTGTGCGTGTAGGCGAACTCGGCGCGCTGGCTCACGGTCTCGCGGTAGGCGACCTGGGGCGGGGACACCTCGACGAGCGCGTTGTACTCACGCTTCATGCGCTCGATGTAGACCTCGAGGTGAAGCTCGCCCATCCCGCGGATGATCGTCTCGCCGCTCTCCTCGTCGATGCCGGCGCGGAACGTCGGGTCCTCGCGGGTGAAGCGCCGGAGCGCCTTCCCCATGTTGGTCTCGCTCTTCGAGTCGGCCGGCTTGATGGAGAGGGAGATCACCGGATCCGGCACGTGCATCGAGGTCATGTTGAGCTTGACCTTGCCATCGGTGAACGTGTCGCCGGAGTTGCACTCGATGCCGAACATCGCGACGATGTCGCCGGAGCCGGCGGCGTCGATGTCCTCCATCTCGTCGGAGTGCATGCGCACGAGCCGTCCGACCCGGTGATCCTTCTTCGTGCGCATGTTCGTGATGAACATGTCGCGCGAGAGCCGGCCCTGGTAGATGCGCAGGTACGTGAGCTGACCGTACCGGCCGTCCTCGAGCTTGAACGCGAGCGCCACGGTGGGCTTGTCGTTGTCGATCGAGAGCACGACCTTCTGCTCGTCGGCGGCGAGGTCGTGGGCCTCGTTGACCACCTCGGTGGGATCGGGGAGGTAGTCGACCACGCCGTCGAGCAGCTTCTGGACGGCCTTGTTCTTGTACGCCGAGCCCATGAACACGGGCGTGAGCTTCAGCTCGATCGTGCCCTTGCGGATCGCCGCCTTGACGAGCTCCTCGGTGACCCGATCCTCGAGGATCGCCTCGGTCAGCTCGTCGGAGAACATCGACGCGGCGTCGAGCATCTCCTCGCGCGCCTTCGCCGCCTGCTCCTGCAGCTCCGCGGGGATCTCCGACTCGGTGATGACCTCGCCGTCCTTGCCGCTGAAGCGGACCGCCTTCATGGTCACGAGGTCGACCACGCCCTCGAACTTGTCCTCGAGGCCGATCGGGAGCTGCATCAGCACGGGGTTGTGCTGGAGCTTCTCGCGGAGCTGATCCTTCACGCGGAGCGGGTTCGCGCCGGAGCGGTCGCACTTGTTGACGAACGCGAGGCGCGGCACCCTGTAGCGCCGCATCTGGCGGTCGACGGTGAGCGACTGGCTCTGAACGCCCGCGACGGAGCAGAGCACCAGGATCGCGCCGTCCAGCACGCGCAGCGACCGCTCGACCTCGATGGTGAAGTCGACGTGCCCGGGGGTGTCGATGATGTTGAAGTGGAGCCCCTTCCACTCGCAGTGCGTCGCGGCGGAGGCGATGGTGATGCCGCGCTCGCGCTCGAGCTCCATCGAATCCATCTTGGCGCCGACGCCGTCCTTGCCCTTCACCTCGTGAATGGCGTGGATCCGGTTCGTGTAGAAGAGGATGCGCTCCGTCAGCGTGGTCTTGCCGCTGTCGATATGGGCCGAGATCCCGATGTTCCGGAGCTTCGAGAAATCCGTGTACACGTCTTACCTCCACCTGCGGGGCGGATTGAGCGATATGGGCGATTCGGTGCGCGGCGCCGCTCGCCGGCGAACCGGCTGGCCAGCATGGGCGCCGCTCGTGTCGAACCCGTCGGGCGTGGCCGGAATTTCGCGCCAGCGGGCCGACGGGTGTGGACCTGTACGCCGTTCACCCACCTCGACGGCGTCGCGCGCGCGCACCCTGGCACAACCGGTGGCGTTTCGCAACCCGGCGCCGATCCGCTCGACGCCCCATGCGCAGGAGCGTCTCCGCGCTTAATGTCCGCCCATGCGGAAAGGGTTCGTGCACGAGGCATCGATCGAGCTCGAACGCGATGGCGACCCTCAGGCCCCGGGCGCAGCGGTGACCGTGAACCTGTGCGGCCATTGGGAGCACGAGGGCGCGTGCCGCTGGCCCCACCAGTCGAACGTCGGCAGCCGCTCCGGTCGGAGGATTGGCTTGCGAGTCGTCTTCGTCGCCGAGCCCGCGGACGAGCACGAGGTGCGGTCGCGCATCGCGCGCGCGGTGCGTGACGGCAAGCTCGACGGGCCCACCGGGGTGAGCTACTGGACCGTGCTGACGGAGGGACCGTCCGAGCTGAGCCGTGAAGAGACAACGCTCGCGGCGGAGCTCACGTCCAAGTGATGCGCACTGCCGTTTCCGCCCGGGCAGCGTAGACGTTCGTCCGATGCCGCCGACCGAACGACACCTGCTCCTCGTGCGCCACGGCGAGACCGACTGGAACGCCGCCGGGCGGTGGCAGGGTCAGACGGACGTGCCGCTCAACGCGACCGGACGAGCGCAGGCGCTCGCGCTCGCGGCGCGGCTGCGCGCGGAGGGGGTCCGCGCGATCGCGACGAGCGACCTCTGCCGCGCCCGCGGCACCGCGGAGATCGTGGGCGAGGCGCTCGGGCTGGAGGTCGCGTTCGTGGACGCGGACCTGCGCGAGCGCGCCTACGGCCACTGGGAGGGCCTCACCCGGTGCGAGTGCGAGAGGCGGTTCCCGGAGGAGTGGGCGCGCCACGTGTCCGACCCGCGCGCGCCGCCGCCCGCCGGCGAGTCCATGGACGCGCTGCTCGCGCGCGTCGTCCCTGCGATCGGGCGGGCCGCCGAGCGGCTCGAGTCGCCGGCCGTGCTCGTGACCCACGGCGGCGTGATGCGGGCATTCCTCGTCGCCGCCCTCAGCAGCCAGCCGGGGCCCGCGCCGGTCGCGCCGCCGCGCTTCATCCCGAACGGCGGCGTATGGCGGGTGCGCCTCGTCGCTGGCCGCGTGGTCGGGGCGGCGGCGCTCGTCGGTGACGATCGCTGACCGGTCACCGCGCCTCAGCGACACGCGCGCGGCTTCGAGCTGCGAGGTCGAGAGCCGCTCAGGAAGACGATCTCGCTGCTCGCTTGGCAGCATCCCGAGCGCGGACGTCGCGAACCGAGCTTGGCCCCTTCCCGGGTGGACATGGCACGGAAGCGCACGGGTCGCTACGTCTCCCGCGAGAGGAGGGCCCAATGCCCCCGAGAGGCGTGAAGAGTCCCAAACGGAAGCGGCAGTACGAGCACATCAAGCAGTCGGCCGTGAAGCGCGGCGCGGGTTCTCGCCGCGCGAAGCAGATCGCCGCGCGCACCGTGAACAAGCAGCGGCGAAAGGCCGGCGCCACCAAGAAGGCGCGCTCGAAGCGCAGCTGACCGTCCCGGTCGTACCGATCGCCTCGGAGGAGGGCCCAGCGATCGACTCGAGCAGGCCCCGGATCGCGATCGAAGCTGCCGCGGGGCCTCGCGCACGGGTGCTCACCACGAGCCCGAGTCCCTCGCGACGCCGTCGTCACCATGAGACACACGCGCATCATCGTCACTCGCTACGGCGGGCCCGATGCACTTCGAGTGGTCGAGGAGGAGGTCCCCGAGCCGAAGGAGGGCGAGGTGCGGGTGAGGGTGCTGGCCGCAGGCGTCTCCTTGCCCGACATCATGGCGCGCGAGGGCATTCACCCCGAGACGCCCCCGGTGCCCTTCACGCCGGGGTGGGATCTGGTTGGCGTGGTGGATCGGCTCGGCGGCGGGGTCGGCGGCGTCGTACCAGGCCAGCGCGTCGCCGCCATGCCGATCCACGGAGCGTACGCGGGATTCGTCTGCCTGCCCCAGCGTGAGCTGGTTCCGGTGCCACCCGGGCTGGACCCCGCCGAGGCGGTCTGCCTCGTGCTGAACTACGTCACGGCCTACCAGATGATGCATCGTTCCGCGAAGGTCGGACCGGGCCAGCGCGCGCTGATTCACGGCGCGGCAGGCGGGGTCGGGACGGCGTTGTTGCAGCTCGGGGGCGTGGGCGGGCTGGAGCTGTACGGGACCGCCTCTTCGCGCGGGGCGCCGGTCGTCTCCGACCTGGGCGGTATCCCCATCGACTACCAGCGTCAGGACTTCGTGAAAGAGATTCGACGCCTCACCGGTGAGGGCGTGGACGTCGTCTTCGATCCTCTCGGAGGCGAGCACCTCTGGCAGTCGCGCAAGGCGCTTCGTCGTGGCGGGAGGGTGGTGGGTTACGGCCTCGTGAGCTCGATCCGTGGGGAGGGATTGACCTCGAGTCGTCCAGGCCGGCGTCAACGCTTTCGCGGAACCGCCATCTTCGCGGCGTACATCGCCGCCGGCTGGCTTCTCCCGGGCCGGAGACGCGTGGTCCCGTACAGCATCCAGACGCTCAAGCGGCTCAAGCCTGCCTGGTTTCGGCAGGACCTGATCGCCCTGCTCGACCTCCTCCGACAGCAAAAGATCAGGCCGCTCATCGCGCAGCGATTCCCGCTCGAGGAAGCGAGACAGGCGCAGGAGCTGCTCGGGAGCGGGGGCGTGGCGGGCAAGATCGTGCTCGTGCCCAATGCGCCGCCGCCCGAGCCGGGAGCGGCATGACGACGGCATGCATGGGACGGCGAATCGCAGCGCCGTCGAGGTGCGAGGTGCACGCGGAAGCCGCCTTCAGCGGCGCCGCGAACTGGAGGCGGACATGGGCGCGAGCGTCGTGATCTTGGGAGGCGGGGTAGGGGGGAGCGTCGTCGCGATGGAGCTGCGGGCGCAGCTCCCGGCGGAGCACCGGATCACCGTGGTCGAGCGTGCGGACCGCTTCGTGCTGGGGGCCTCGCTGCTGCGCGTCATCGTCGGCGAGCGTCGTCCGGAGGAGATCTCGCGACCCATGACTGCGCTCGCGCGGCACGGAGTCGAGGTCGTCACCGGCGACATCGAGCGGATAGACCCGTCGCGCCGGAGCGTGGAGGTCGGGGGACGCCGCCTCGAGGCGGATCACCTCGTCGTGGCCGTCGGGGCGGACCTCGATCCCTCCGCCGTCGCGGGGCTGGTGGAGTCCGGTCATTCCTTCTACACGCTCGAGGGCGCGGTGGCGCTCCGGGACGCGCTCGCGTCTTTCGCGGGAGGACGGCTCGTCGTCCTCACCGCAGCGCCGGCGTACAAGTGCCCCGCCGCGCCGTACGAAGCGGCACAGCTCATCGAATCGAGCCTTCGCAGGCGCGGCGTCCGCGAGAAGGTGGCTTTCGATCTGTACGCCGCGGAGCCGGCGCCGATGGGCGTCGCGGGGCCGAAAGTCTCGGCCGCGGTCCGCGACCTGCTGGCTGCAAAGGGGATCGGGTACCACCCGGACCACCAGATCGTCGCGGCAGACGCGCCCGCGAGGCGGCTTCGGTTCGCGAACGGTGCGGAGGCCGCGTACGATCTTCTCGCGTTCGTCGCGCCGCACCGGGCGCCCCGTGTCGTGAGCGACGCGGGGCTCGCCGCGCAGGGCGGGTGGGTTCCGGTCGATCGGGGCACCCTGCGCACCCGGTTCGAGCGGGTGTGGGCCATCGGCGACGTGACCGGGATCCCGCTGAAGATGGGAAAGCCGCTCCCGAAGGCCGCGACGTTCGCAGAGGGCGAGGCGCGGATCGTGGCGCGTTCCATCGCTGCGGAGATCCTGGGCGGACAGCCCTCCGAGCCCTACGTCGGGATCGGAGAGTGCTGGGTCGAGACGGGCGACGGCGCGACGGCCCACGGGAAGGGTGATTTCTTCGCCGAGCCGGTCCCCGTGGTCTCGCTCGAAGCGCCGTCCGCCGAGTCCCACCGCGCCAAGGATGCCTGGGAGCGCGAGTGGCTGGGTCGCTTCAGCTAAAGCGGACTCGCCCGCACGAACGGCTGAGCTGGACTGCGGGACCCTGCGCAGGGAAGCGAGCGGGTGCTCTCTGGAGCGACCCACGGCCGAGGAGAATGAGCCGGCTCGCGCCGGCTCATTCGATCCCGAGCAGCCACCGCCGAGCCCGCCACGAACCGGGCGGCTCGTGGGCTACTTGTCGCGGTAGGTGATGCGGCCGCGGGTCAGGTCGTACGGCGAGAGCTCCACCTTCACCCGGTCGCCCGTGATGATGCGGATGCGGAACCGCTTCATCTTGCCGGAGGGGTAGGCCAGCACGATCGGGCCCTGATCGAGCTTCACGCGATACATGCTGCCGCTCGACTCCTCCACCCTGCCCTGCACCTCGATACCGGCTTCCTTCTCGCTCATCTCTCTCCTTGTTCGTGAGTGCTTCGCTGTGAACTGCCCGTTCCGCAGCGCATCTGCGCGGGTCGTCCGAAGTACCGTCCGGACGAGCCCAGAAGATGAAGCTCTCGACGCGCGGCGTACAGAACCCGGACGCCACCCAGGCCGTCGGGGTGTCGTCCGAAACCCGCTGTCAGCTCGAGTGGAGGCGCGGGAATCGAAGCCAGCGCCATGGCCGCGGGTGGGCTGCCAACGGCTTTCATAACATGGAGTTGGGCAGGGCGCTGCGATGAAGGCAGCCCGCCCACCGCCCACCGGCTATCCGTCCGACCACCCAATGGTGGTGGGGCGGCGCGGGGAGGGTGGGGGACGGCGCCCGGGCGCTGCGGCTGTCCTGCGGGCTCGGGCGCGACTCAGGGCGCCACTCGCAAGAGCCCTCGAGACGGTCTGGAGCTCGCCCGTCCGATCGATGGTCTGGTCCTGCGACAAGCGCGCGCCAACGCGCCGCTTGCCTGCGCACCCGGCTCCGGTTTATTCCGGACGCGTGGATCGTGCCCGCTAGCCCGAGTCCGCGTCGCCCGCCGAACGGCAGGTGACGCGTCCTGTCGGATCCCGCCACCGCCATCGCGCGGCGTGGATCCCGTCCGTCACTCGCGCTTTCGAGGCACGCCTTGGTCCATCCCGAGCTCATCGGCTTCGGTCCCTTCTTCTCCTCCCAGCTCACGGTGGAGGAGCTCCAGTCCTCCCTCGTCGGCCGCGCGGTCGCGGATCGCGGCCGCGGCCTCCTCGTCCGGTTCCCGGACGGCGCCCACCCGGTCGTCGTGCCGGGTCGGCTGCGCGCCGAAGGCGTCCTCCCGGTGGTGGGCGACTTCGTCGTCGCGACCCCCGCGCCCGATCGTACCGTCACGCGCGTCCTCGAGCGTCGCACCTGGCTTTCCCGCAACGTCGCGGGCGGCGCCACTGCGGAGCAGGTGCTCGCCGCCAACGTGGACGTCGTGTTCGTCGTGCAGGGGCTCGACGAGGGTTCGAACCCGCGCCGCCTCGAGCGGACCCTCGCGGCGGTGTACTCGGGCGGCGCGGAGCCCGTGATCGTCCTCACGAAGCCGGACCGGGCGGAGGACCTCGCCTCCGCGCTCGCCGAGGCCCGCGCCGCCGCGCCCGCCGTGGACGTCGAGGTCGCGTCCGGCCTCACGGGCGAGGGTGTCGCCGCGCTCGCGGCGCGGCTCCGCCCCGACCGCACCGGCGTCCTCGTGGGCCCCTCCGGAGCAGGCAAGTCCACCCTCACGAACGCGCTCCTCGGCCGCGAGGCGCAGCGCACCGCGCCGGTGCGTGCCGCCGACGACCGCGGCGTCCACACGACCTCGGCACGCGAGCTCTTCCTGCTGCCCGGCGGCGGTGCGCTCGTGGACGGTCCGGGGATCCGCGAGCTCCGGCTCTGGGACGCGGGCGGGCTCGACGCGACGTTCGAGGACCTCGCCGCGATCGCGGCGCGCTGCCGGTTCCGGGACTGCTCCCACGCGGCCGAGCCCGGGTGCGCCGTCCGGGAGGCGATCGCCGGCGGGCGCCTCGACGCCGCGCGCGTCGAGAGCCACCGCAAGCTCGCGCTCGAGCTCGCGAGGCAGGCGGCGCGGCGCGAGGGCGGCGCGGCGCGGGGGGAGCGCGAGCGCTGGAAGTCGGTGTCGAAGGAGCTGCGCCGGCTTTATCGCGATCGGCGGCGCTGACGCGCGTGCTCGTCGCCAGCAGGGGACGACGGCAGCTTCAGCCGGGGCGGTCTTCAGTCCAGGTACTTCCAGGTCCGCGCGCCGTCGAGGCGGCGGACGCGGATCCCCTCGAGCACCGCGGGCTCGAGCAGACGAGCGTTCACGCCAGCCGACGCGACGGCAGGACTCGAGGTGGTCACCGGGCTCGTTCACACCATCATCGGTCGTGGCCCACCACAGGCAATTCGTCACCGACGGCGGTGGACCGCGAGTGACATCGGCTCGCGCTGGTGGGGTCCGGCATCATCCCAGCGCGCTTGACCCGCTGCAGGCGAATCGGCACGCGGGCCCACCGAAGTGCGGAGTCAGCGCCGGGCTGGGCCCGCAGTCAGCTCGTCGATCCAGAACGTCGCGCCCTGTGGGTCGGCGATCAAGGCTCTCCTGAACCCGGGCGAGTCGTGCGGAGGGACGACCACCGTGCCGCCGAGCCCCGCCGCACGGTCCGCCACCGCGTCGGCGCCGGCCACCCAGAAGTCGACGTGCCAGCGCGGCGACGATCCGCGGTCGGCGGCGGGCACCATCACCGCGACGACGTCGCGAGGCACGGGTTGCTCCGGCTCGCCGCCGACGAATCCCGGAAGTCGCCATAGCGTGATCTGGACTCCGCCCGCGTCGAACACGTCGGGACGCCAGCCGAACACCGCGCCATAGAACGCCGTGGCGCTCTCGGGATCCGAGGAGTGGAGCGAGCTCATCGACCACGTGCGCGGCTCGTTCACGAGCTGCGCGCCCTCGCGAGCCCTGGCCTCCCACACGCAGAAGGGCGCGCCCGCGGGATCCGCGAGCACGGCTGCGCGGCCAGCGGGGGGAACGTCGAATGGCGGCTGGAGAACGCTTCCGCCGGCCCGCTTCGCCGCCGCGACCGCTCCGTCGGCGCTGTCCACGCGGACATAGGTGTTCCACATCGCGCGCGGATGGCCGTTCCAGCGCGAGCCGATCCCCGCCACGTCGCGACCTCTCACTCGGGCGATGAAGTACTGGCTCGAGGGATCGGCTGCCCCCGGGCCCGGGCCCGTGAATTCCCATTCGAACAGGGCGCCGTAGAAATCCAGCGCACCTCGCGGATCCGGCTGCAGGGTGTCGACCCAGCAGGGGACGCCAGGTGGATACCGCTCGCGCTCACTCACGCCGACCCTCCCGCCGCAACGCGCGACCTCTCGCGAACTAGTGCGGCAGGAATCGAGCCGCAACGCGCAAGATCGAGCGTCGGTGCGCACGCTCGGCGCATCCGAAGCCGCGGAAGCAGGCGAAGAACATGAAGGCCATGAAGACGAGGCCGATGAGCGGCAGGACCCACCAGTAATCAGTGCCTGTCGTTCCCCAGTATCCACACCACGGCATGGGAGCTTCTCCTGGCCCCGACCCATCTCAGGGACGAAAGGGTGCGTCTCCTCCGTGGACGAACGGGGCTCGGAAAGGATACGGGTGGTCTACTTTCCGCGGCCGAGCGAAACGAGCCCGGGCTTGGGGGCGCAGGCGAACTCGTTCTGCTCGTCGCGCTCGAACGTACAGGCGCGCTCCAGGGCGGCCTTCAGAGCCCCGCGCGCTCGATGTAGCCGGATCTTTGCGGCTCCCAGTGACACGCCGAGCGCCTCGGCGAGCTCGCGGTCGCTCAACCCGCGAAGCTCCCCGAGCAGGATCGCAGCACGCTGGCTGGTGGGGAGCTGCTCGACGACGTCCAGGATGCACGCCCTCATCCGCGTGCGGTCCACCTCGCCATCGAGAGAACGCTCGTGCGTCGCCTCCGCGGAGCGCGCCGCGTCGAGCGGGTCGGTCTCGTCGTCGTGTCGCTCGACATCGACGTACCGTCCGGCGGTCCTCAGCCGGTCGATGGCCGCGTTCGTTGCGATGCGATAGAGCCACGTCAAGACACGCGAGTCGCGCCGGAAGGTGCCGACGGCGCGCTGCGCCTTCTCGAACACGTCCTGCGCGAGATCCTCGGCGTCCGCCGAGCCGACCAGGCGTTCAAGGTTGCGGCGGATGCGCTCACCGTACTTTTCGTGAAGGCTTTCGATGCCGAGCGCGCGCGGTTCAGAGAGCATGGCGCCGTCGATGCTCGCACTCCTGTTCCGGTGCCACCAGGGCGAGCTGGCAAGCGGCTCTCCTCGGAGCTTCCCGGGCCCGGTCCCGTACAGCGCCTGGCGCTCGTGGACCGGCGTCGCCGGTGGCGGGGCGTAAGGAATCTCTTGGGGAGGTTCCCACCCGTCCGATGAGTATCTCGGCGTTTCGCGTGCTCGTGAGCAACGCCGCCGGCAGATCCCCACGCGCGGTGTTTCCGCGGGTGAGGCTTCCATGGCCGTGGCGTGCCCTGTCGATCTCGATACTGCCAGGCTCCGGGCGGAGATTCAGTCCATCTACTCTCGTGTCGCCTCGGCCCCGGACGGCGAGTTCCACTTCCACCGCGGGCTCGACTATGCAGTGGACTTCCTTCGCTACGACCGAGCCGCGCTCGCCGCCCTGCCGCCGCTCGCGGTCGAGTCGTTCGCCGGCGTGGGTAACCCGCTGCGGATGGAGACCATCACCGCGGGATCCACGGTCGTCGACATCGGCTGCGGCGCCGGCACGGACCTTCTGCTTGCCGCGAAAGCGGCCGGACCCGGCGGGCGCGCCATCGGCATCGACATGACGCAGTCGATGCTCCGGAAGGCGGAGGCCGCGGCGGCGGCTGCGGGGCTGACGAACGTGGAGCTGCGTCAGGGGGACGCGCTCGAGCTCCCGGTCGAGAGCGGCTCGGTGGGCTTCGTCATCTCGAACGGCGTGTTGAACCTCGCGCCTGACAAGCGCCGCGCCTTCTCGGAGGTGTTCAGGGTACTTCGTCCAGCGGGCCGGTTCCTGTATGCCGACATCGTGGTCCGCTCGGAGCTTCCGGAGTCGATCCGGAGCGACATCGATCTCTGGTCGGGTTGAATTGGCGGTGCTCTGCCGGAGGCGGAGCTCCTGTCGCTCCTCGGCGAGCTCGGGTTCATCGCCGCGGAAGTCCGCGAGCGGTTCGATCCCTTCCTCGGCACGTCCAAGGAAAGGGTCACGCGGAAGTTCCAGGTGACGGGCGTCAACGTCCGGTCGGCGAAGCGACCAGGGTGAAGCCCAGCCGGCTGCTTCTGGCCTCGTCAACCCGCTTCACTCGCTCTCGATCTCATCCGGAGACGGGCGGCCGGTCGAGGCGAGCAGGCGCACTGCTTCCCTCCCGGGCGGCCCAGACGAGCGAACCCGCTGGCGCCGCTCCTCCCGCATCCGGGCGTGGTAGACGGGGGCATCGCTCACAAGGACAGGGGGTCCGACATGGCCGACGTGACGAGGCCCGGTTCGAGGCGGCTCGTGAGGCTCCTGCTCATCGGAGCGTTGCTCGTGGCTGGGCTGCAGGCGGGCCGCGTAGGCGTGACGCACGCGCGCGCCGGCGTCGGGCCCGACTCCCCGGGCGCGTCGGGCGGCGTCGCGGCCGAGAATGCACCGCCCGGGCTGGAGCAGGCGATCGCCGCGCAGGAGCGGGCCAACCCGCGCCTGCTCTCCATCGCGGGTGTCGTCGGGACCGCGGTCGGGCTGGCCGGCAACGGGGGGGCGTCCATCCTGGTGTTCAGCGACGGCCGCGTGAACCTCGGCCACCTCCCGGGGCGGATCGACGACGTGCCGGTCGAGGTTCAGGTGACCGGCAGGTTCCACGCGATGCTGTCGCCCGAGGCGAAGCGGGGTGGCGGCGCCTCGCCGAAGAGCCGGTTCGGCGATCCGGTCCCGATCGGCGTCTCGACCGGAAACGCGAACGAGTGCTCTGCCGGCACGATCGGGGCGCGGGTGGCGGGTGGCGGCAAGCACTACGCGCTGAGCAACAATCACGTGTACGCGCGAGAGAATGCGGGCTCGCCAGGCGAGATCATCGCCCAGCCCGGGCTGTACGATACGCAGTGCAGCTTCGATCCCGCCGACCAGCTCGGGCGGCTCGCCGCCTCGGGCCGCATCACGTTCTCGACCTCGGCCTCGAACACCATCGACGCAGCGATCGCCGAGGTGAACTACGACACGGGCCTCCGCTCGCTCGGGACGAGCACGCCTCCCGGCGGATACGGCATGCCACGGACGACGACGGCGACACCTGCCCTCGACCTCGCGGTCCAGAAGTTCGGGCGCACCTCGGCGCTCACTCGCGGCACCATCACCGGGGTCAACGTGACGGTGAACGTCGACTACGGCTCGGCAGGAGTCGCGCGGTTCGTCAACCAGGTCACGGTCACGTCCGCTGGCCCGTTCATCAAGCCGGGCGACTCGGGCTCGCTGCTCGTCACCGACCCGGACAGAAAGCCGGTGGGGCTCCTGTTCGCGGGCAGCTCGAGCGGTAAGTACGCCATCGCCAACCCGATCGGTCCCGTGCTGCAAGCGTTCGGCGTGACGATCGAGGGGGAGTGAGCGCCCGGGCCGGCATCACGTCGCGACGAAGGCGCCCATGCGGTCTCGCGCCGCTGCTGGCGCTGGCGGCGCTGGCCGCCGCATGGCCGCGCCCTGACGCGCGCGGCTCGGAGCCGCAGAAGGAGGCGAGCATGACGGCGGACGCGATCGACGACGTGCTCCGGAAGCGTACCGATGAGCTCCTCGCGCTCGCGGGCGTGACGGGCACCGCGCGCGGGCTCTGCTCGGGCGCTCCCTGCGCGAAGGTGTACGTGGTCCAGGCGACGCCGGAGCTCGAGCGCAGCATCGCCGGGATCCTCGCGAGCGTTCCGTTCGAGATCGAGGAGACGGGCGACATCCGTGCCGTCCCGCGGGAAGACTCGAAGGCACGCTGACGGATCACGCCGGGTGCTCGATCCAGCGAGCCACATCCGCGAGACATCTCCACGCCTGCGCTCCGCGTGACCCTCCCGCTGGCCGAGCGTACGAGGGCATCATCCACCGCTCATCATCTCTTCATTCGGGTGAGGGAGCGGGCTTCCGCATCGCCTGGCCACTAGCGCTGGCGCCGCGCTCACGAACGCCTGCGAGACGCCGGCGCTCCGCGAACCAGGGTCTTCGTGCCGCGCTCGAGCGTCGCTCCCTCTCGGCTCTGCCAGCGACCGGCGAAGATCAGGACCGTGAACACCAGCGAGAGAGCGACACCTCCCAGATAAATGGCGGCACTAGGTGAAGAAGGAGATCTGCTCCGGGCTCTTCTGAGCGGCCCCGCCGATGATGACCGTCATGAAGATCGTGACGATGAGTCCCATCACGGAGATCGTCGTCGAGATCCGCACTCGGGATCTCTTGGCGAGCCATGCAGTCGCCCCAAGTAGCGCGACCGCGAACAATTCGACGAACGCGATGCCGCTCATGCGCCGCATCATCGCATGGCGCGACGCACTCACGGGAACGAGCCGTCGCCGTCGTACTTCATGATCTCCCCCCGGTGCGCACGCCTCGCCCGCTGCCTCCGCCCAGCTCGAGTGTGATCTCGTCGCGGCGGCGGAGGTCCCGACCGACGTCCACGATACGACGGCGGGGTACCAGCGGCCCAGCAGCGTGAACCCGAGCTGCGTCGGGTCGGAAATATCTCGTAGCCTGCCCCACATCGATAAAACGAAGCTTCCGCAGCGTCCGGTGACGTTCAGGTTCGTGGTGCTTGCAGATGGAAGGCCGGCCGGGCTTCAGTGGATGTCCCGGAGCGTGGAACGCGAGTTCGCGTGTGCGGTGTGGCAGGCCGTCTCTCGGTGCTCCTGGAAACCCGGTCGCGACCCGGAGGGTCGCCCGGTACCGACCTGGTTACTCGTGCCGCTCTCCGTGAGGTAGCTTCTCTGCCAGGAAAGACCCGCCATGCGGGGGTTAGCGCGTCAGGAAGCGAAGACGGCTCACCGCACGGTCTCGTGGCTCACCCCGCCAATCCTTGGGCGCCTCGCGGCTGCCTTCGCGTCGACCTACTCCTCGAAGCGACCCGAGGCGTCACGATCGCGGTCGTAATGTCGGGTGAGCGGGAACGGCGGCAACCAGGACTCGCGCCGGATGGTCCAGCTTTCGTAGGTCGGCTTCAGCTGGTCAGGGGCATCCAGGGATCCCAGGTTCACTTCGATCTCGTCTGCGGTGCGTCCGAAAACGGACGAGCCGCAGCGGGGACAGAAGAACCGCCCGGCGTAGTCGCGTGTCTCGCCATCGATCGTCACTGCATCCTGAGGGAACACGGCCGAAGCGCCAAAGAGCGCCCCATGATGCTTGCGGCAGTCGAGACAGTGACAGAGGCCGACCCGGTAAGGGAGTCCCGAGGCCACGATGCGGACGTTGCCGCACAGGCAACCGCCGGTGAATCGGTCCATGCTGCGTCTCCTCCAAGAGCAAGCGGCCGGAATGTTCTTAGCGAACAGCGCCGTCACCGCAATTGACGCGCCGGCAGTCCGACCACCTCCGGGACTGCATCGCCCCCGCGGGCGTTCGCGATTCACCATGAGCGTCCATGTCGCCGACCCAGAAGTCCATGTCGAGGGTGACGAGCTGGCGCCCGAACTGGACCCGCATCTCGCGGATGCTCGCGTCGTGCATCCCGTTCGGAAGCTGGGCGAGGACGTCGTCAGGTGTCACGCGCTCATCCTTGCTGGCTCGTTCGAGAGACCAGCGCGGACCCAGGAAGGCAGCCAGGCCGCCGCACCAGCCATGCTGATGTTATCGGGGCTCCAGGTGCGCGGCGGAGGCGCACGCTCCCCGGCCAGCACGCCGAGGGGCTTCTCCGGTGGCAGCATCACGGCCAAGGGCACAGACGATGGCGGCCGGCAGCACGACATCGGAGCGCGTCTCCACGTACTGCGCGCTGTGCGTCTCGCGCTGCGGCGCGATCGCTACCGTCGAGGGGGGACGCTTCGTCCGCCTCGATCCCGACCCGTCGCATCCCACTGGCCAGGCGCTCTGTGCGAAGGGCCGGGCCGGGCCAGAGCTCGTCTATCACCGCGACCGCCTGAAATACCCGTTGAGGCGCACGCGTCCGAAGGGCGATCCCGACCCGGGCTGGCAACGGATCGGCTGGGACGAAGCGCTGGAGCTCACCGCGTCGCGGCTCCGCGCGCTCGCCGCGGAGTCCGGGCCCGAGAGCGTCGCATTCAGCCTGGTCTCGCCCTCGACCTCGGCGTCGGACGACTCGATGGCCTGGGTCGAACGGCTGACGCGCACCTTCGGCAGCCCGAACCTCGTCGTCGCGATGGAGCTGTGCGGCTGGGGCCGGTACTTCGCGACGGGCTTCACGTTCGGCGCGCCGGTGCCGGGACGTTACCTGCCCGACCTCGAGAACGCCGGCTGTATCCTCTTCTGGGGCTACAACCCCAACCACGCGCGGCTCAGCCACGCGACCGCGACCATCGCGGCACAGAAGCGCGGGGCACGCCTCGTCGTGGTCGACCCACGACGCACCGAACCGGCTCGGCGGGCCGACGCGTGGCTGCGGGTGCGCCCGGGCACTGACGGCGCGCTCGCCCTGGGGATCGCCGGGGTGATGATCGAGCGCGGCTGGTTCGACGAGCCGTTCATCCGTGAGTGGACGAACGGCCCGCTGCTCGTTCGCTCGGATACGGGCCGCCTCCTCACCGAGGCCGACCTCTCGGAGGGCGGGGACCGGGGACGCTACGTGGCTTGGGATCGGCCTGCCGGCCGCCCCACCGTCTACGATCCCGCCCGTGGACGGTACGAGGTCGACTCCGCGGACCTCGCCCTGTTCGGCGAGTACGCTCTGGAGACGCCGACGGGCGGCGTGCACTGCCGGACCGCCTTCGATCTCGCGGCCGCGCGCTGCCGCACCTATTCGCCGGAGCGAGTGGAGTCGATCACCGGCGTCGAACGAGGTGAGGTCGAGCACGCAGCGCGGCTCCTGTGGGAGGCGAGGCCCCTCGCGTACTACGCGTGGAGCGGCGTCGAGATGCAGACGAACGCGACCCAGATCGCACGCGCGATCGCGCAGCTCTCCGTGCTGACGGGCAGCTTCGATGCACGGGGCGGCAACGTGCTCTTCCCCGCAATCCCCACGCCCGTCGTCGGGAGCCAGGGACTGCCGCAGCCGGAGCGGCCCGCCGTGGGGCTCGGCGTCGCGGAACGCCCGCTCGGCCCGGCGCGATGGGGATTCGCGACGACCGACGAGCTGTACCGAGGCATCCTCGACCGCAAGCCCTATGCGGTGCGAGGCCTCGTCGGATTCGGCACCAACCTCCTGCTGTCGCACGGCGACGTCCTGCGCGGGCGCGAGGCGCTGGCCGCGCTCGACTTCTACGTCCACGCGGACCTGTTCATGAACCCCACGGCGGAGCTCGCCGACATCGTCCTTCCGGTGGCGAGCGGGTTCGAGCGCGAGGCGCTCAAGCTCGGCTTCGAGGTGAGCCCCGAGGCGCAGTCGTTGGTCCAGCTGCGCCGACCCGTGGCCGCGCCCCCCGGCGAGGCGCGTTCCGATACCGAGATCGTCTTCGTCCTCGCCGTCGGTCTCGGTCTCGGCGATCACTTCTGGCAGGGGAACATCGACGCGGCCTACCGCCGCCAGCTCGGGCCCTCGGGACTCTCGCTCGACTGGCTGCGCGACCACCCCGAGGGTGCGCGCGTCGCGCTCGAGACGCGCTACCGCAAGTTCGCCGACGAGGTCGACGGTGTCCCGGTGAGCTTCGACACGCCCACGCGCAAGATCGAGCTGTACTCGGAGACCCTGCTCGCGCATGGCTATCCGCCGCTGCCGGAGTACCAGGAGCCGCTGGTCGGTCCGGTGTCCCGTCCGGATCTCGTGGAGCGCTATCCGCTGATCCTCACGTGCACCAAGCACACCCTGTTCTGCGAGAGCCAGCACCGCGCGCTTCCCAGCCTGCGGCGCAAGGCGATGGACCCCGAGGTCGAGCTGCATCCCAGTGCCGCGGCGAAACGGGGAATCGCGGCGGGCGACTGGGTCAGCATCGAGACGCCCGACGGGAGCGTGCGTGCGCGGGCGCGGCTGAACGATACTCTGCAGCCGGACGTGGTCTGCGGACAGCACGGCTGGTGGCAGGCGTGTCGGGACGTGGGAGCGCCCGGCTACGAGCCGTTCAGTCCCGACGGCGCGAACTACAACCTCCTGATCGGGAACGGGGCGATCGACCCGATCAGCGGGTCCGTGCCTCACCGAGCGTATCTCTGCGAGATCCGGTTGGCGGAGCATCCCAGAGACCGATGACCGCGCCGCCAGCGCTCGCGAGCTGCGATGCCATGACGGCTGCTCCATGGGGCAGCGCTCGTCACCATGACGACCAAGCTGGCGCCGAGTCGAAGCGTTCTCGGAAAGCGCGGTGCTCGGGACCGCCTTCATGATCGCCGTGGTCTGCCTGTATTCCCACTCCGGCCGCGGCTCACCGCCACGTTCGTCGGCGTCGGTGCTCGCGGTATCCTGATCGTGAGGTGGCTCCTCAGCGCGGTGACTCTAGAAGAGGGGCGGGACCGATGAAGACCCTGACGATCCGGTGGCAGCGGCTGGTCGCGGCAGGGGAGACCTGCCCGCGCTGCGGAGGCACGGGCGACGAAGTGCGAAAGGCGGCTGGAGTCCTCGGTCGGGCACTCGAGCCGCTCGGAATCGAGATCGTCCTCGACGAGGCCGAAATCGGGCTCCAGGATTTCAAGCGCGAGCCGCTAGAGTCGAACCGCATCTTGATCGGCGGGCGCTCCATCGAGGACTGGCTGGGGGCGACGGCCGGTCAGAGCCCGTGCTGTGACGTTTGCGGCCCGAACGAGTGCAGGACCGTAACCGTCGACGGGCGGACACACGAGACGATACCCGCCGCTCTCATCATCCGGGCCGGCCTGCTTGCTGCGGCCGCGCTGACGACCGCAGCGTCCGAGCAGCCCTGCTGCGCTCCCACTGTGGCGGTGCCGGCCGGGAAGGTTTGCCGATGAGCAAACGCAAGCCGCCGCGCTCGTGTGACGCAGGCGCTCCTCCCATCTGCGGGATCGACGTTGACGGAACGCGCACTCACCGTTGAACCCTGACCTGCAGCGCGTGCGAATCTGCACGTCGTAGCGCGCGTTCAACTCAGCCCACGCCTCCGGAGGAACGGAGAAACACAGAAGCACCCCTGAGTGCGAGAAACCTCAAAGCCTATGTTCGCATCGAGGATGACCTCCACGCCGAACCTCAACCGGCTGAGTACGATTCGCTCGCAGACGCGCTCGCCGAACTGCGGCGGTTTGCGCTGACGCCGTACGGGAAGCCACCAAACCTCGCGCCGTGCACTTCCTGGGTGACGTGCGGTCGCTGCTGGGAGGTTGTCGAGTACGACACCTCGACGACCCCGTGGACCACCATCTCGCGGGAGTCGTACCTCGAAATCGACGCGGCGGGCGCGAGGTGGTTGCGCGAGGCGTGACTCTGGCTCGGACGCCAACTTGGTGTAGGGAGGGCAGGCGCGTGACGAAGTGGGTCTATGACATCGGGACGCAGGCCATCGCCGGTTTGTTCTCCGGGGCCGTCGTCGGTGGCGTGCTCCTGTACTCGCAGTTCCGGATGGAGCGCCGCATGAGCGTGAGCGCCGCCTGCTTGATGACCACCGGGAGCTCCTCGGCGCCGCCATCCAGATGCACCAAATCGTTGGTAGGACGTTAGCCGGAACGGGAAGCGCGGAGCGTGTCGCCTCCGGATGGAACGAAGCGGGGCGGGCAGCGGCGGACTGGGCTGCCGTCGAAGCGGCAAGAGAGTTCTCGGCCGAGGTGTTGAAGGCGTCCCGCGCTGCCCGCGAGGAACTCAATGCCGACCTGCTCGCCATCATGGCGAGGTCGCCGTTGGGGGACCGTCCCCGGCGTGTAGAGGTACAGCCGAACGAGTGCGAGCTTCTGCTCCGCGAGGGCATCGGTCGGTGCTGCGACGCCTTCAAGCGCGCTGAGGAGGTACGTGAGGCAGTTCGTGTCGAGACCGATTTCGGAGAGGTCGCCCATCGGAACCCGAAGGCTCACGGTTTGCCCGTCATTTGCCCGATGAGGGACGCCACCAGTCCCGCGTCGAGTTGACCTTGAGCGTCGGGCGTGGCGAGCGTGAAAAGGGCGTCTCGGAGCACCTCATGGTCCACCGGCTCGAACTCGATGTCATCACGTACCTCGATGAGTTCGGCCCACTCACGAACGTCGCTACCTCCAAGTTCGCCGGAGAGGAATCGTTGAAGTACGGAGACAACGTGCGCCCGCCGGAGCACGACCAGGGGAGGGCTGTCCCAGCCGAACCGCGCGAGCCCTTCCGCAAGAGGCGCGAGCGGAGTTCTGGCGGCGAGAAGGGCTTCAAGTAGCTCGATTCGCGTCATGCCCACTCCAGCGAGCACTCGCGTACGGTGAACTTCATTCGGGCGTACTTCATTCGGGCGTTCCAGTTCTCCACGTAGAACCAGAGATGCACGAGGCCATCGTTCGGAGCAGGTGGCTACCCGGGGTAGGTTCGCGCGCGGAACACCTCGCGCAAGTTCTCCATGGATTCCGAGGGTGAGCGATCCCCTGACGTGAGCTGCGCAGGTGAACGCGTTGCGTGGCTCGCGGTGCCGCAGTGTGGAGCAGGTGTGGAGCGGAAATGAAAAACCCCGCGGCATCGCGGGGTTCTGAAGTGGAGGCGCCGGGAATCGAACCCGGGTCCGAAAGACTTCCAGTGACAGGTCCTACGCGCGTATCCCGGAGTGAATACGTGAACGGCAACCTCCGGGCCTGCAACCGCTCACGTTCTCGCCCTTTGATCTCGATCTCGGTAAGGCGGCTCGCCTCCCACCCAGATCCAGCCGGAGCTGACGTTCACACCCGGTACCCGGCGCTTCCGGGGGAACGCACGGCCTTTAGTTAGGCCGCGAGAGCCATGGGCTCGTTCGCGTTTCTGCTTGGTCGGCTTTTTACGTGGCCTGCTGACCAACCACGGCGCGCACCAGTCGCCTTCCGTCCTCCGTCGAAACCAGTTCGCCCCCAAATCTGCGAACTGACAGTCCTTTTCATAAGACCGCCGCCGCTTTAGTCAAGCGGCGGCGGCATCCTAGCACGGAAGCGGACGACGGCTCGGTGGCACGTCCGGGCGCTTGCGTCCGGGAGGACCCGGCAGGGCGCCGCTCAGCGGTGCTGGTAGGTGCCGCAGTCCGCGTGCCCGCTGTGGCCCAGCACCACGATCGCCGACGCGGCGCACGTCATCGCGTCGTTGAAGCGGCACTCCTCGATGTGGCAGGCGCCCACGGTCCCGACGTCCTTGCGGGCGCTGTGGCGCCCCTTTCCGTCCGCCATGAACGCATCGCAGGCGGCGTGGTCGCTCCCGACGTTGATGGCGGGCGCGTGGCACATCTTGCCTGCGTTGTAGAAGCAGCTCGACACCTCGCAGCTCGAGATCACCGGCATCGCCGATGCCATGAGTGCCTCCTTTGCGGGCGCGGGTGGAGGAGAGGGCCGCGCCTTCGCCAGAGGCTAGTCACGCCATCCCGGCGAGGCGCGGCGACGCGGCTGGCGCCCGGCGGGCGAGCTCGCTCGAGCGCCCGGACGAGCGCAGGCGTGGGCGCTCCGGGGGTCGGGGTGCGCCCGCTCCCCGGCGCTCGCGGCACGCACGAGCTGCGGCGTCACGGCGGCGTGGGTCCTCGCCGGAGGCCGCCGAAGGGGTGCACGCAGCGTGCAAGATTCGACTCGCCTCAGGGTGAACCCGGCCGGCGCAGCGCCGTCGAGAGGACGTAGCCGTTGCGAGCGCTCGCCGCGTGACGGCTTCACGCGAACGCGCGAGACTTCTGCGCAGCGAGGAGGTGGCACATGCTGCTGCGCGTCTTCGCCGTCCTGCTCGTGCTGTGCGCGGCGTGCGGGTCCGGGGGCGACAAGAGCCCCACGACGACCCCCGAGCCGACGCCGACCCCGGAGCCCACCCCGACTCCGACGCCGACCCCGGAGCCGACTCCGACGCCCACGCCGGAGCCCACCCCCACCCCCACGCCGACGCCGACGCCGACGCCGACGCCAACCCCCACCGTCACGTTCGAGCGGCTCGACTCGGCCGCCGAATGCGAGGGCCTCGTGCCCGCGTCCGCGCCGGAGCCGGTTCGCGCGACGCTCGTGCCGCCCGCCGGCTTCGCCTGCTTCACAGGCACCTCCGACGGCACCGGCGCGGTCGCGCTCGGCGCGCGCGACGGCGCCGGCAACGGCGCGTGGCGGGCGTTCACCGCGGACGGCACGCCGCGCTCGGCGTTCAGCGCGTGGCCGCTCTACACCCAGCCTTCAGGCTGGCAGGGGGCGGTGACGATCCCGAGGCAGCAGAGCGGGATCGAGGGCGTCGCCGTGCTGACGTTCTCACCCTCGGGACTCCTGCTCCGGACGGTCGAGGTCACGTACCACGACGAATGGGTCGCTGCCGCCCGGTGGGATCTGCAGCAGGACCCCGCCGGCGGAGGAGCCCTCTTCGTCGAGTGGCGGGAGTTCTGGAGCAACCCGAGCTTCTGGACCAACCTGACACGCGTCTCCGCCTCGGGCGACTGGGTGTCGCGCGGAGGCGACGGGCGCATGAACCTCATCGCCGGCGGCGTGTCGAACCGCGGCGAGGCGCTCACCTGGTCGTACAACGCCGGAGCCTTCTTGCAGTGGGTCGCGCCCGACGGGACCACCTCCGTGTCCGACGACGGCATCGAGGCCATGCGCTGGCTGTCGGGCCGGGAGGAGCCTCGATATTTCCGGCCGCTCCTCGACGGCTCGCTCGTGCTCGTCGAGAACGGCGCGTACACCCTGCGCCTCGCGCACCTCTCCTTCGCACGCGAGGACCCGCCCGCGTGGCTCGCCTCTCGCACCGGCTGGACGTTCCGGTTCACGCGCGGGAACCGCGGCTACGCGGCGCTCGAGCCCGCCGGTCGGAGCGCTCCGGACTGCACGCAGCGCATCGATCTCGTGTCGCCCACCGGGCGCCTGTGCGGGCGGGTCACGCTCCACGAGGACGGCTCGAGTTGCGTCACCGGCAGCGTGGACCAGGGCTGGGACGGCACGGTGGTGCAGCAGTCCGCGGCGGACGGGTGCGCCTTCCGCTGGTGGCCGCGCCTGCTCGCAGGTGACTAGCCTCGCGGGTGACTAGCGTCTCTCCGGACGGCCGCAGGGGTGGCGTCGCCGCGCCGCGGCCCCAAGCGGCCGAGGCCGCGCCCGCGTGCCTCGCGCACGAGCGGCGTAACGTTCCGGGGCGTCGCGGGTTCACGTTCCGGGGCGGCGTCGGGGGCCGGCTCCAGGGAGCAGAAATGAGCCGCAAGACCCTCATCCTCATCGCCGCCGCGCTCGCGGTCCTCGTCGCCGCGGGCGGGATCTGGCGCTGGAGAGCGGGGGCCGCGGACGCCGAGCCCAAGCTCGAGACGGCGCGGGTGGACCGCGGCCGCATCGTGGCCAAGGTCACCGCCACCGGAACGCTTTCGGCGCTCGTCACCGTCCAGGTCGGGAGCCAGGTCTCGGGCCGCGTCGCGGCGCTGTTCGCCGACTTCAACACGCCGGTGAAGAAGGGCCAGGTCATCGCGCGCATCGACCCGCAGCTCTTCCAGGCGGCGGTCGAGCAGGCGCGCGCGAACACCGTCGCGGCGGAGGGGAACCTCGCGAAGGCGCGGGCGCAGGCCGCGGACGCGGAGCGCCAGCTCCGGCGGTCGGAGGCGCTCGCCGCGAAGAACCTCATCGCGGGGGCGGACCTCGACACCGCCCGCGCCAACGCCGACGGCGCCCGCGCTGGCGTGCAGGCCGCGCAGGGCACGCTCGCGCAGACGCGCGCGGCGCTCCACCAGGCGGAGGTGAACCTCGCCTACACGCAGATCGCCTCGCCCACCGACGGTGTGGTCATCTCGCGCAACGTGGACGTCGGCCAGACCGTCGCCGCCTCGCTCCAGGCGCCGACGCTCTTCGTCATCGCCGAGGACCTCGCGAAGATGCAGGTGGACACGAACGTCGCCGAGGCCGACGTGGGGCGCCTGCGAGCGGGCATGACCGCGACGTTCACCGTGGACGCCTATCCGGGCGAGGCCTTCTCCGGGGCGGTGCGGCAGGTCCGGAACGCGCCCCAGACGGTGCAGAACGTCGTCACCTACGACGCGGTGGTGGACGTGCCGAACGGCGACCTGAAGCTCAAACCGGGCATGACGGCGACGGTGACCTTCGTCTACGCGGAGAAGGACGACGTGGTCCGCATCCCCAACGCGGCGCTCCGCTTCCGGGCGCCACCGGGGTTCGGCCAGGCCGAGGGGGCGAGCGGCGGCGCCGCGCGCGGGGACGCCAGGGCGGCGACCCCGGCCGGCACGGCCGGGCAGGGCGCGAACGGCCCCCGCGGCGCGGGCGCAGGGCGCGGCAGCGGGCGCGCCGGCGATCGGAGCGTCTGGGTCGTGCGTGCCGGGCGGCCGGTGCAGGTGCCGGTGGTGCTCGGCGTCTCCGACGGATCGCTGACCGAGCTCGTGAAGGGCGAGGTCCAGCCGGGCGACGCGGTGGTGACGGAAGCGCAGGCGGCGCGCAGCGGGGGCGCGCCCGGCGGCGGGTTCCCGGGCGGCGGCCGGCGCGGGCCGTTCTAGGAGCGAGCGTGGCGGGACCTTCGCTCATCCGGCTCGAGGACGTCGCCCGGACCTACGTGATGGGGGACGTCGAGGTGCACGCGCTGCAGGGCGTGACGCTCACCGTCGAGGAGGGCGAGTTCGTGGCGGTGATGGGCGCCTCCGGCTCGGGCAAGTCGACGCTCATGAACCTCCTCGGCTGCCTGGATCGTCCGACGCGCGGTCGCTACCTGCTAGAGGGCCAGGACGTCTCGCGTCTCCCGAACGACGCGCTCGCCGCCATCCGCAACCGCACGCTCGGCTTCGTGTTCCAGAACTTCAACCTGCTCGCGCGCACGAGCGCGCTCGAGAACGTCGAGCTGCCGCTCCTCTACGCCGGCATCTCGACCGCCGAGCGGCACGCGCGCGCGAAGGAGGCGCTCGCGCGCGTGGGGCTCTCCGACCGCGCGGACCACCTGCCGAACCAGCTCTCGGGCGGGCAGCAGCAGCGCGTCGCCATCGCCCGCGCGCTCGTCAACCGCCCGCGCGTGCTGCTCGCCGACGAGCCCACCGGAAACCTCGACTCCCGCACGAGCGTGGAGGTGATGGCGCTCCTGCAGGAGCTCGGGCGCGGCGGGATCACCGTCGTGCTCGTCACGCACGAGCACGACATCGCGGAGTACGCCGCGCGCGTGCTCGTCATGCGCGACGGGCGCGTCCGCTCCGACGAGCGGCGTACTCCGCGCCCGGCGGTGCCGCCGCCGCCGGGCCCGCACGAGGCGGTGGAGGGGAGGGTGGGGCCGTGAACCTCCTGCAGACGATCCGGGTCGCGCTGCGGGCGCTGCGGCGCTCGAAGATGCGCTCGTTCCTGACCACGCTCGGCGTGGTCATCGGCGTGTCCGCGGTCATCGCGATGGTCGCCATCGGCGACGGCGCGAACGCGCGGGTGCAGAAGACCTTCGAGGCGATGGGCTCGAACATGCTCATCATCCTCCCGGGCGCCTCGACCTCCGGCGGCGCGTTCGGCGGGTTCGGCAGCCTGCCCACGATCACCTGGGACGACGTCCGCGCGATCCAGACCGAGGTCCCGGCGGTGCGCGGGGCGGCGCCCATCCTCCGCTCCGTCGCCTCCGTCATCTACGAGGACCTCAACTGGACCACCGCCGTGAACGGCACGACCCCGGACTACTTCGTCATCCGGAACTGGTCGGCCGTGCGCGGGCAGCTCTTCACCGCCTCGGACGTCGACGCGGGCACCAAGGTGCTCGTGCTCGGGAAGACCGTCGCCGACCGGCTGTTCGGGCCGGGAGCCGATCCGGTCGGACAGCAGGTCCGCGTGAAGAACGTGCCGTTCCAGGTGGTCGGGGTGCTCGAGGCGAAGGGGCAGTCGCCGGGCGGGCAGGACCTCGACGACGCGGTGTTCCTGCCGTCCTCCACCTACCAGGCGAAGATCCAGGGCGGGCTCAAGAACGTCGTCTCGGGGGTGGTGTTCATCGGCGCGGCGAGCCAGGCCGACACGGTGCGCGCGGAGTCCCAGATCCGGGCGCTGCTGCGCGACCGTCACCGCCTGCAGCCCGGGGCGGACGACGACTTCTCCATCCGCAACCTGGCCGAGGCGGCGAGCGCGCAGCAGGAGGGGGCGCGCACGCTCACCACGCTCCTCGCGGCGATCGCGGCGGTGTCGCTCCTCGTCGGCGGGATCGGGATCATGAACATCATGCTCGTGTCGGTCACCGAGCGGACGCGCGAGATCGGCGTGCGGATGGCGGTCGGCGCGCGCGCCCGCGACATCCTCCTGCAGTTCCTCGCCGAGGCGCTCACGCTGTCCATCGCCGGCGGAGTCATCGGCGTCGTGCTGGGGCTCGTCGTGGCGTGGCGGCTCGCGGTCAGCTTCGGCTGGCCGGTGCTCTTCCGCGCCGACATCGTGGTCGTGGCGGTGGCGTTCAGCGGGCTCGTCGGCGTCGGGTTCGGGCTCTATCCGGCGTTCCGCGCGTCGCGGCTCGATCCCATCCAGGCGCTGAGGTTCGAATGAGACCCGCTGCCCTCGCCCCGCTCCTCGCGCTCGTCGCGGCCACCCTGGCTCCTCCCGCGACCGCTCAGGAGGCGCCCCCCGAGGCGCAGGCGGCTCCCGCCCAGGCGCCATCCGGCGCTCCCGGCGCGGCAGCGGCGCCGCGCGACGTGATCTCGCTCGACGGCGCGGTGCGCGCCGCGCTCGAGCACCAGCCGCGGCTGCGGCAGGCGCTGGCCACGACGGAGGCCGCCGGCGCGCGCACGGATCAGGCGCGCGCGCCGCTCCTGCCGCAGGTCGATCTCGAGGGGCAGGTGGGGCGGCGCGGCGGCAGCACGCGCTCGGCCGTCGGCGGCACGTCCGCGGCGAGCGGGCTGGGCCTCTCGACGAGCACGACGACCTGGAGCGCCGGCGCCTCCGCTCGCCAGGCGCTCGTCGACGTGCAGCAGATCGAGCGCTGGCGATCCGCGGGGGCGAGCGCCGAGGCCCAGCGGGCGACGGCGCGCGCGACGGAGCAGCAGATCGTGGCGCAGGTCCGGTCCGCCTGGTTCGCCGCGCGAGCCGCCCGCGATCTGGTCCAGGTCTCCCAGGACTCGCTCGCGAACCAGGAGGCGCACCTCCGGCAGGTGGAGGCGTTCGTCGAGGTCGGCACACGCCCGGCGATCGACCTCGCCCAGGCCCGCGCGGATCGCGCCAACGCCCAGGTGGCGCTCATCCGCGCCGGGAACGACTACGTCGTGACTCGAGCGCAGCTCGTCCAGGCGATGGGGGCCGATCGCGCCGCCGACTTCGACCTCGGCGACGGCGCGCTCTCGGCCGTGCCCGGTGAGGAGGGGCCCGTCGATCCACTGCTCGCCGAGGCGCTCGCGGCGCGGCCGGAGCTCGCGGCCCTGGGGAGCCAGGCGCGCTCGGACGTGCTCTCGCGCGACGCGGCGCGGGCCGGCTGGCTCCCCACGCTGTCCGCGGGCGCCGCCGTGACCGGCGTGGGGCCCGCGGTCAACGAGCTCGACCGGGGCTGGAACGCCACCGTGACGCTCGGCTGGTCCATCTTCCAGGGGGGCCTCACCCGGGCGCAGACGCGCGAGGCCGAGGCGAACCTGGCCGCGACCGAGGCGCAGACCGACGCGCTCCGCCAGCAGGTCCGCGTCGAGGTCGAGCAGGCGCGCGCGGCGGTGCAGGCGGCGCGCGCCGCCCTCGACGCGGCCGGCGAGGCGCTCGTGAACGCGCGCGAGCGACTCAGGCTCGCCGAGGGACGCTACCAGGCCGGCGCAGGGAGCATCATCGAGCTCGGCGACGCGCAGGTGGCCGCGACCTCCGCCGCGGCGCAGCGAGTCCAGGCCGAGCAGTCGGTCTCCAGCGCGCGTGCGCAGCTCCTGCTCGCGCTCGGGCGGGCCGTGCGCTGACGGCGCGGGTCGGCGCCGCGGCGGCCCGCCTCGCGGCGCGGGACGCGCTAGCTTTGATCGTGACGTCCGGAGCACAGGTGCCCGGCGCGGGGGTGCGGGCGCCCGCGGGGCTGGCGGCGGCCCGCTCGCCGGCGCGGCGCTGCCTCGTCATCCTCAACGCGCGCGCCGGAGGCGCCGGGACGGAGGACGTGGCCGGCCGGGTGCGCGCGGCCCTCGCCGCCGCGGGCGCCGACGCGCGGGTCGTCGCGGCGGAGGGCGACATCGGCGCGATCGCCCGCGCCGCCGCCGGCGACGCAGAGGTGGATGCGGTGGTGGCCGCGGGCGGGGACGGCACCGTGAGCGCGGTGGCGGGCGGGCTCGCCGGCACCCCGAAGCCGCTGGGAGTCCTGCCGCTCGGCACCCTGAACCACTTCGCCAAGGATCTCGGGCTCCCGGCGGACCTCGAGGAGGCCGCGCGGGTGGTCGCGTCGGGCGCGCAGCGGCGCGTGGACGTCGCCGAGGTGAACGGGCGGGTCTTCGTGAACAACTCGTCGATCGGGATCTACCCGCATGCCGTCCGCGAGCGCGAGCGCACGCGGCGCCGCCTCGGGAAGTGGATCGGCAAGTGGCTGGCGATGGCGTGGGCGGCGCTGCGCGTGCTCGTGTGGCTGCGCCCCCTGTCCGTGCGCATCCGGTGGGACGGCGGCGCGGGCCCGCGCCGCACGACGTTCGTCTTCGTCGGCAACAACCGCTACGACACGGCGCTCGTCGCGACGCAGCGGCGCGAGGCGCTCGATCGGGGGACGCTCGGCGTGTACGTGGCGACGGCGCCCACTCGCCTCGGCCTGCTCCGGCTCGGCGCCCGCGCCCTCGTGGGCCGGGTCGATCCGGGGCGCGACGTCGAGGCGCTCGAGGTCGCGAGCGTCGCGATCGAGTCGCACCACCGGCGGCTCGCCGTCTCGGTGGACGGCGAGGTGATCTCGCAGCGGCCGCCCATCCGCTACCGCATCCGACCCGGCGCGCTCACTGTCCTCGCTCCGTGAAGACGATCGCCCACCTCTCCGACCTCCACTTCGGGCGCGAGGAGGCGCGCGTCGTGGAGGCGCTCGTCGCCGATCTCGCCGAGCTCCGCCCGACGGTCGTCGCGGTGAGCGGCGACCTCACCCAGCGCGCGCGCCCCGGTCAGTTCCGGGCCGCGCGCGCCTTCCTCGACCGGATCCCCGCGCCGCGGGTGGTGGTGCCCGGGAATCACGACGTCCCGCTCTACGACGTCGCGCGCCGCTTCCTCTCGCCCCTCGGTCGGTACACGCGCATCGTCACGCCGGACCTCTCGCCCGTGTACGCCGACGACGAGCTCTACGTGGCGGGGGTCTCCACGGCGCGGTCGCTCACGTGGAAGGAGGGGCGGATCTCGGTCGCGCAGATCGAGGACCTCCGCCGCCGCTTCTGCGGGGAGGGCGCAGGTCGGCTGCACGTGCTCGTGGCCCACCACCCGTTCGCCCCAACGGCGGACCGCCCGCGCCTGCGCGTCGCCGGCCGGAGCGGCCGGGCGCTCCGCGCCCTCGCGGAGTGCCACCTCGAGGTCCTCCTCACCGGTCACCTGCACCGGCTCGCGAACGGCGAGGTCGAGCACCCCGTGGAGCGGCTCGCGCGGTCCATCCTCGCGTTCCACGCCGGGACCGCCACCTCGGTCCGCCTGCGCGACGAGCCCAACTCCTACAACTGGCTCGAGGTGGACGGCCCGCGGATCGTCCTGTCGGTGCGGAGCTTCGACGGCGCCGCCTTCCGTTCGGTTCAGCGGCGCGTGTTCGAGCGCCGCGACGACGGCTGGCGCGCCGCGGACGGCCGCGCCATCGAGACGCCCGCGCCGCTCCCGGCGCCCGCGGAGGCGCGGCTCACGTAGCGCCCAAACGGGCGATCACGATTTGCGAACAGGCGAGCGAAGCCATTCGCGTCACCGAAGGTGAGCACGAAGCACGAGCTGTCGTTCAGAACCCCGCGGCCATCTCGCGCGCCTTCTCGCGCGCGAGCGGCAGGGCGGCCTCCACCTCGGGCGACAGCGCCTCGCCGAACGCGAATTCCCGGCCGGCGATGGTGACGAGCGCGCCGGGCGGCGCGTGGCCGAAGAGCGCGCGGGCGAGGCCCAGGATCTCCTCCGGCGTGAGGGAGTGGAGGATCGCCTCCCGGGCGGGACGCGGGACGAGCCGGGCGGCGCGCACGTCGCCGGGCGTGCCGGCCACGGACGCGTCGAGGAAGAGCACGCCGTCCACCGTCGCGACGGCCTCCGCGTGCTCGGGGCGGAGCTCCGGCACCTCGAGCACCTCGAGGCCGGGCACGAGCGCATCGAGCCCGTGCGCAACGGCGAGCCCGGCGCCGTCGTCGGCGCGGATCGCGTGTCCCATCGCGAAGGCCAGGATCCTCACGGCAGCCTCTCCAGGAGCGACGAGGTCTAGCACGTCTCCCCCGGACCCGTCGCGTCCGTCGGTCGGGGGGCGCAGGCGGGGGAGCGTCAGAGCGCCGGGTGCTCCCCGCCGAGGTGAAAGTGACACCCCTCGCAGTCCATCTTCGAGCGGGTGTCCTCGAGCGAGCCGTCCTTCTCGTGACACCTGGCGCAGCGCGCGCCCGCAGCGGCGGAGGTCACCGGCAGCGGTCGCTTCGCCGCCTGCGCGTTGAGCAGCTCCGCCGCGCGGCGCGCGACGCTCGCGGTCAGGATCCCGCAACGCTCCTTCCGATCGTCGCTGAACGACCTCTTCCCGGAGGCCTCGCACCAGCGGGACACGGAGGTGTGGCAGAGCGGCGAGCCCGCGATGGACTGCACGTTCGGATGGGCAGCGGCCGTCAGCACGAGATCGGGCAGCGGCTCGCGCTCGTACCAGGCGAACAGGGCGTCCACGAGCGGGCCCGGCTCCCTCGAGAGCAGCTCGAACGCGGCCGCCGATCCGTTCAGCGCGCCGCAGATCGTAGCCCAGCCGTTCACCCCGCCGGCGCCGTACTTCATGACGTCGAACGGGAAGCTCGCGTAGGGATCGCCCAGCGCGTCCGCCACCGAGCCCACGAGCGCGTCGAACGCGCCGAACATGCAGTGGCCCCGCGCGTACGCGGAGAACGCGCGCGAGGCGACGCGGTCCGGGGCGAGCGTGACGTAGGGCCAGGGGACCGTGGCGAGCTTGCGGTGCGCGTCGGCCCTGGCGTGCTTCACCGCCGCGGTGGCGCTCGCGCCTCCGCCGAGGACCGCCGTACCCGCGACGGCGCCGACCAGCGTCGCGAACCGTCTGCGCCCGGTGACCTTGTCGAACATGGCGAGCCTCCGAGGCCCCGCGCCGCGCGCGGTCCGCGCGTTCGCCGGACCTCCGGAAGAGCCTGGACGTCTGGCCGCGCGCACGCCATCGGGCGGTGCGTCGCAGCCACACGCGGGCGCGGCGGCGCGCGCCAGGTCGCGGAGCGCGCGGCGCGTGGCCGCTCCGGGAGCTCAGCGGGGGCGGCCGCCCTGGCCGTCTCGATCGCCCTTCGCGGCGAATGCGCGCGCCGCGGCCGCGAGCTCGGCGAGCCGGGCGGCGACGCGGCCGTTGAACGAATCGTGCGGGAACGCGCCGTTCGCGTCCGGGGCGCCGGCCGGCAGGCCCGAGAGGAGCTCGATGCCCTGGTCGATCGTCGCGACGGGGTACACCCGGAAGCTTCCCTCCTGGATGGCGGCGAGGACCTCGTCGCGGAGGACGAGGTGCGGCACGTTCGAGGCGGGCACGAGGACGCCCTCGTCGCCGCGGAGCCCGCGTGCACGGCACACCTCGAAGAAGCCCTCGACCTTCTCGGTGACGCCCCCGACGGCCTGAATGTTGCCGATCTGGTCCACCGAGCCGGTGACGGCGAGCGACTGGCGCAGCGGGACGCCCGAGATGGCCGAGAGCAGCGCGTACAGCTCCGCCGAGGAGGCGCTGTCGCCCTCGACGCCTCCGTACGACTGCTCGAACACGAGCGTGGCCGCGAGCGCGAGCGGCGCCGCGCCGCAGTAGCGCCCGCCCAGGAATCCCGCCAGGATGAGCACGCCCTTCGAGTGGATCGGCCCGCCCAGCTCGACCTCGCGCTCGATGTCCACCACCTCGCCACGCCCGAGGCGCATCCGCGCGGTGATCCGGCTCGGGCGGCCGAAGGCGCGCCGGCCCGTCATCATCACGGAGAGGCCGTTCACCTGCCCGACGCGCGCGCCGGCGGTCTCGACGAGGAGCGTTCCGCGGCGGATCTCCTCGTCCACGCGATCGCGGAGCCGCCCGGCGCGGCGCTCCTGCGCGTCTATCGCGGCGCGCACGTCGCGGGCCGTCACGGTGGCGCGACCCTCGCCGGCTGCGGCGTGCGCCGCCTCGGTCACGAGGTCGTGGATCGCGCCGGCGTCGGCGGTGATCCGGGTCGAGTCGCCCGCGCGGCGCGTCGCCTCTTGCAGGACCCGCTCGACCGCGCCGCGGTCGAACGGCGGGAGCCGCTCGCGCCGCCCGATCGTCGCGACGAGCCGCGCGAAGTCGCGGTCGAGCTCGGGCGTGCGGGGGAGCTCGTCCTCGAAGTCCACCTCGACCTTGAAGAGCTGCGAGAACTCCGGGTCGAGGAGCGAGAGGAGCTGGTAGAGCACGCGATCGCCGAGGAGCACGACCTTCACGTGCAGCGGGATCGGCTCGGGCTCGAGCGTCGAGGTGCCCATCACGCCGAGCAGCCGCTCTGCCGGATCGATCCGGATCTCGCGCGCCCGGATCGCGCGCTTGAGGGCGTCCCATGCGAACGGCTGCACGAGGAGCTTGCGGGCGTCGAGCACGAGGTAGCCGCCGTTCGCGCGGTGGAGCGCGCCGGCCCGCACGAGCGTGAAGTCGGTGACGAGCGTGCCCATGTGCACGTGGTGCTCCACGTGCCCCGAGAGGTTCGAGAGCGATGGGAGGTCCTCGTGAACGACGGGGGCGCCGCCGTGGGCGGCGTGCTCCACGAGGAGGTTCGCGACGTACCGCCGGAGCACGGGCGTGTCCGCGAGGAGCTTGCGCAGGGCGGCCGGGAGCTCGGCCGCGCCGTCGAGGGCCGCGAACAGCTCGTGCACCCGCTCGACGAGGTCCACCTGGACGGCGTCGAGGTGCTCGAGGACCGCCGGCACGTCCGCGTAGCGGCGCCGGAGCTCGTGGAGGAGCGCGCCGGCCGCGCGGACCGTCACGTCGTCGTTCACCTCCTTCACGCGCTCGCGGTGCCGGCGCTCGAGGTCCGGCATCGTGCGGAGCACCTCGGCGAGCTGGTTCTGCAGCTCCCCGATGTCGCGCCGCAGGCGCTCCTGCACCTCCTCGGGCAAGGTCTGGAACGCGTCCGGCCCGATGATCTCGCCCTTGTTCGCGGGCGCGAACGCGAACCCGATCGGCCCGTGCAGCAGCGCGATGCCGCGCTCCTCGGCGCGCCGCCGGATCTCGTCGATCGGCGCCTCTCGCGCCTCGTCTCGCTCCTTCTCGAGGATCTGGACGCGGGCGCGGTAGTCGCGGCTCTCGAACGCGGAGGGCAAGGCGTCGCGGAGCTCCGCGACCAGGCGATCCAGATCGGCGCGCAGCTCGCGCCCGCGCCCGGGCGGCAGCTCGACGCGCCGGGGCCGGCGCGGGTCGGCGAAGCCGTTCAGGTAGCACCAGTCCGAGGGGGTGGGCGCGTCGAGCGCGGCGCGCCCGAGCATGCGCATCACGAACGTGCGCTTCCCCGCGCCGGGCGGGCCCATCACGTAGGCGTTGTAGCCCTCGCCGCCCACCGCGACGGCGAGGCGCAGCGCCTCGGTCGCGCGGGCCTGCCCGAGCGGTCCCTCCAGATCCTCGAGCTCGGCGGTGGTCTCGAACGCCATCTCACGCGCGAGGCCGCGCGGCCGGAGGGACGCCGCGGACAGGGGGGCGTTCGGCATCACTTCTCCGCCCGGACGCGGAAGCGCTTCTCCAGCTCCCCGAGCTTCTCGACGATCCCCGTGTACTCGAGCTCGGACATCGGCAGCATCGCCGCGCCCACGAACCCCTGGCGGCGGATGCGGATGGCGGCCTCCGCCACCTCGCGGCGCACGGCGTCCCAGAACGGATGCGCGAACGCGTCCACCGGGCCGACGAGCTTGCCGTTGCGGACCGAGAACGCCGCGCAGGTGACGATCGGCGGCCCGTCGAAGAAGCTCACCGGGGACCCGAGCGTCACGGGCATGAGCGGCATCTGGTGCGAGCCGCGCATCCCGCCCGCCACGAGGTGGCCGAGGTGGAAGGGCGCGAGCACCTCGCCCGTGGCGGGGAAGTCCATCTGGCAGCGGACGAGCATCACCGGGTCGTCCTTGCCCGTGTACTTGCCGGCGATGTTGTGGAGCCGCGACGTCGCGACCGCGACCGCCTGCGCCCCGCTCGCCCGCGACCAGATCGACTCGACGACGAACCGCTCCGGGTCGCGGAGCAGCACCGCCAGGTCGTAGAGGTTCTCGGGGGCGTCGAGCTCGATGACGCGGTCCTGCGTGGTGTGCTGCACGTCCATCACCACGAACCGGAACCCCTTCGTCATCCGCGGCGCGAGGAGGAGGCCCGGGGTGTTCATCGGGTCGGCGAAGGCGAGGTAGAGCGGGAGATCGAACGCTCCGGGGTCGGTCTTGTCGGCGGCGAAGAGGAGGAACGGCTCCGAGGCGCGCTCCTCGATCTCCAGCTCGGCGACGGCGGGTCCCATCCCGCGCACGTTCCCGCTGAACGAGTCCTTGAGGAGGTCCTGGCCGGCGCCGTAGAGCCCCTGCGCGCGCGCGACCTCGGTGCCCGCCACGAACGCATCCCAGGCCAGCCGGTGGATGCCGGAGTCGCCCGTGCCCTTCCGGTGGGTCATGAGGATCGCGATGTCGTCGCCGGTGTGGCCGACGTGGACGTCGAGGACGAGCTCTCTCCCGGCCTCGCGCACGTGGCGCTCCACGGTGGCGACGAGCTCCGGCGAGGGCGCGAGGTGGCCTCCGATCGATCCGACGTCCGCCTTGATGACGCTGAGCGTGAGCTTCATGGCGACCTCCCGCGTCGCGTGCCCTGGCGCCTTCGAGCCTCCCGCCACGGCGGGGGGCCGGCAATGCCGGACGTTGGGTTCGCCCGCTGGGGGCCGCGCCCTCGGGCGCGGGAGCCCGCCGTCCGCCGCCTCGCCCGCTAGGCGAGCGCGTCGACGGCGATCATCGCGGGGGCGCAGGCGGCGCGCCGACTACCCCGGGGCGAGGCCGTCCTCGCAGGAGCCGAGCGCGACGGCGGCGTCGGAGGCGACGAGCGCGCCGGCTGCGTCGGCATCCATGCTCCTCTCCCGGCGGAACTCTGCTCCGACCTGCGCGCCCCGGCGCGCGCTCGGGCTGCGGCGCGAGCGTGCGGCGCTGCGCGCCGCGGGTAGCCCGTCCCTGCCAGCGGGGCGACCCGACGCGGCGCGCGTGGCTCCGCCCGGGAGGCGTACGATCCCATCGGGCCGTCGTGGCCGATCCCGCCAGGCAGGCGAGGAGGAGGCAGGCGATGAGCGAGTGGAAGAAGATCGGCTGCGCGGTGGACTTCTCGGACCCGTCGCGCCTCGCGCTGGACGAGGCCGTGGAGCAGGCGCGCCGCACCGGCGCGGAGCTCGTGCTCGTTCACGTGCACGTGCCGCCGCCCGCGAACCCGGCCGACGTGATCGTCTCTCCGGCCGAGATCGCGCGGATGTCCGCCGACGAGATGGAGCGCACCCTCGCCGGCTGGCGTGAGGACGCGGAGAAGCTCCTCGGGCGGGCGGTGGGCGCGGCGGCCCTGGTCGGAGACCCGGCGGGAGAGGTCGTCCGCTGGGCCCGCGAGCACGGGCCGGATCTGCTCGTGCTCGGCACCCACGGCCGCACCGGGATCCGCCGGTTCATCCTCGGCTCCGTCGCGGAGCGCGTGCTCCGCGAGGCGCCCTGTCCCGTGCTCGTCGCGCGCGCGCGAGTCCCCGGTGACGCGCGGGACATCGCCGCGGAAGCGGCGAACTACGCGTAGCCCGGACGCCGACGCGCGGCGGGCCCGGGCGGAGGGAGGTGACGACGATGGTCGCTGCTCGCATCTGCTGCGCCATCGACTTCTCCGACGCCTCGCTGCTCGCGCTCGTCGAGGCGGCCGAGCTCGCGCGCTGGAGCGGCGCCGAGCTGACGCTCATTCACGTTCATCCGGTCCCCGAGGGGGAGGTGCGGCCGGAGGCGTTCGCGATGGCCTCCGTGGACCTGCACCGCGACATGGGGGTCTGGAGTGCCGAGGCGGAGCGGAGGGTCGGAGCGCCGGTTCGAACGGAGGTGGTGGCGGGCGATCCTGCGACGGAGGTCCTGCGGCTCGCGCGTCGGGGCAGCGGGCTCCTCGTGCTGGGTGCGCGCGGGCGGAGCGCGCCGGGAGGGCGCCGCCTCGGGTCGGTCGCCGCGCGCGTGGCGCGCGAGGCGCCGTGCCCCGTCATCGTCGTCCGCCCCCGCGTGCCGCTGCCGGACGAGGCGGAGACGTATCACGCCGCGTGAGCGGCGCGAGCGGTCACTGCCACGCGCCGCTGCGCGCGTACACGAGCGCGAGCGGGACCTCGTCGAGGTAGGCGCCGGCGGCCGGACGCGCCGTCCGGAACGCCGCCCAGGCCCGGTACTCGTCGTCGCGGCTCGCGCCGTCGAGCGCGACGACGGCGACGTCGGCGTCCTCGGGGCCGTCGGCCCGGCGCAGATCCGGCCGTAGCCGCCCGTCCCGCACCCACGCTTCCACGGCCTCCGGCGCGGTGCTCGGCCACCAGACGCGCGCGCCGGGCCGGGCCCGGGCGTTGAGCGGCTCGAGC
>NZ_JALCZB010000210.1:0-869 GCF_022690745.1 Anaeromyxobacter sp. SG64
GGAGCACGACCGCGAGCGCCGCGGACCTCGCCGGGCGCGCGCGGAGCGCGGCGAGGTCGGCCGCGATCGCGGCGGCGGGGCCGGCCGGGCAGGCGCGCCAGGCCGCCGCGAGGAGCGCGACGGCCGTGAGCCACGAGGCCACGCAGAGCAGGCACCACGCGCCGATGGCGGCCTCGCTCACGATCGCGAGCGCGATCGACGCCGCGACCGCGGTCGCCGCCACGCCGAACAGGAGCCCCCGGGCGAGGGGGCGACCGCGCCGCGCGTGGACGAGCGCCCGAGCGGCGAGCCCGGCGGCGAGGCCGTAGCCCAGGACGCCCCAGGCCGCGACGGGCAGCCCGAGGAACACGGAGAACCGGCTCAACGCCACGCGATCGCAGTTCACGACGTCGTTGATGGCGCAGAAGCTGGAGTACCCCGCGTGCGCGCGAGCGTGCAGGCGCGCGAGGAGGGCAGCCAGGGCCACGCCCAGCAGGGCGAGCCCGAGCGCCGCCACGAGCGGCCTGGCGGGCGAACGACGGTCGGGCGGGACGCCGCCGGGGCGCCGCGACGTCTTCTGACGTGCTCTCTTCATGGACGGTGAGGGTAAGCGGTCGCGGTGAGGGCCGAGAGGGTGACGTGTTCCCGGAGAAGCGTCGTGCGCGCGGCTGCACGCGCTGGATGCACGGCAGGCGCTGCCCCGGCGATCAGTCGATCGAGCAAGGCTTCACCTCGACGCACGGCGGCGGCTTCGACGCGGTCTGCGAGCGAGCCGGCGCCGCTCCGTCTCTCTTTGCTGGCTCCTCCGTCCGCGGGCGAGGGCGCAGGTCGGTGGCGCGGCGCGCGTCCGGCCGGGGGCGCTCGCCGCTCGCGGCGCGGGGCGCGGCGCC
>NZ_JALCZB010000211.1:0-861 GCF_022690745.1 Anaeromyxobacter sp. SG64
CGCGGCGCCACGCGGGGCGGATGCCCGGCGTGCGAGGCGCGGGCGCCGCCGCCGCGAGCGTGCGCGCGGTGCTCGCCCGGCTCCGGCGCGCCGGGATCGCCCGGGCCGTCGCGGTCGAGCTCTCCGCTCCGCCCGGCGTGCACGTCGTGAAGGTCGCCGTCCCCGGCCTCCTCCTCTCGGAGCTCCTCTGATGACGACCCGCGCGCGCCCGGACGATCTCGTCGTCTTCCTCGGCCCATCGCTTCACGCCGCCGAGGCGAGCCGCCTCGCGCCATGCCGGGTCCTCCCGCCCGCCCGCGCCGGGGACGTCCTCGCGGTCCTCCCCGCCCGGCCGCTCGCGATCGCCCTCGTCGACGGCCTCTTCGATACGACGCCCTCGGTCTGGCACCACGAGCTCCTCGCCGCGCTCGACGCGGGCGTGGCGGTCTTCGGCGGCGCGAGCATGGGCGCGCTGCGCGCCGCGGAGCTCGAGCGGCATGGCGTGGTGGGGGTCGGGGCGATCTTTCGCGCCTACCGGGACGGCGTCCTCGACGACGACGCGGAGGTGGCGCTCCTGCACGGCGACGCGGAGCACGCGTTCCGGCCGCTCACCGTCCCGCTCGTCGCGGTCCGCGCCGCCGCGGACGCCGCCCGCGCCGCCCGGCTCCTCTCGCCGCGCGAGGCGCGCGCGGTCGTCGTCGCGGCGGCGGAGCTCCACTACACCGGGCGGACCTGGCCGCTCGTGCTCGCCGGGGCGAAGCTCCCGGAGCCCGCGCGCGAGCGGCTCCGGGCGTTCCTGCCGGACGCTCCGGACCCCAAGGCCGACGACGCGCGCGCCTGCGTCGAGGCGGCGGCGGCGTTCGTCCGCGCCCGGCGCGCGGG
>NZ_JALCZB010000212.1:0-836 GCF_022690745.1 Anaeromyxobacter sp. SG64
GCGCCCGGGCCGCGGATCCGGGGGCGGCGCTCCGCGCGGACGCAGCGGCCGCGCTCGCGCGCGACCGGCGCTGGCCCCGCGGGATCGTCGCGCTCGCCGAGCTCGGCGCGCTGGAGGACGAGGCTCCGGAGCTCGCGCCCATCGCCGCCGCGTACACGGCCGCGATCGAGGATCGCGCCGCGGACCCGGAGGTCCGCGCGCTCGCGCGCCAGCGGCTCGCCGCCCTGGAGCGCTCGCGCGGGAACCTCCAGCGCAGCGCAGCCCAGGTGCGCCGGCTCGGGTTCGTCACGCGCTGGCGGCTCGTCGGCCCGTTCGACGACGAGGGGAAGCGCGGCCTCGAGACGGCCTACCCGCCGGAGAAGGCGCTGGACCTCGCCGCCCGCTACGAGGGGAAGGTGGGCGAGGTGGCCTGGCGCGCCCTGCCGGACGAGGCGGTGGTGCACGGCTTCGTCGACCTCGGCGCGGCGCTGCGCCCGGCGCGCGAGGTGGTGGCCTACGCGCTCGCCCTCGTGGAGGCGCCGCGGGACGAGCGGGTCGCGCTGTGGCTCGGCGCGAGCGGCGCCTCGCAGGTCTGGGTGAACGGCGCCGTGGCGCTCTCCGACCCCGGGTATCACCCGGCGCGCCTCGACCAGCGCGGCGCGCTCGTGACGCTCCGGCGCGGCACGAACCGGATCCTCGTGAAGCTCTGCCACCAGGGCGGGCGGATGGGGTTCTACCTGCGACTCGCCGACGAGCGCGGCGACGGCCGCGCCTTCGGGACCGGCTCGCCCGAGGCCGCCGCGCCCGCGCCCGGGCCGAGGCCGGCGCCCATCGAGGACGCGCTCGCGCGGCTCGAG
>NZ_JALCZB010000213.1:0-739 GCF_022690745.1 Anaeromyxobacter sp. SG64
GGCCACCCCGGCGCGGCGGGGCGGCGCGGGGCGCGTCCTCGGCAGGATGTCCGGGACGCGCGCGGGCGGCACGAGCGCGGGTCGGACCGGGTGGCCGACGAACCGCGGCGCGGGCACGAACACCCAGTACGTCACCGCGATGGGCGCCGGGTCCACCCACCACGTCACCAGGCCGGGCGGCAGGGGCGCCCACCCGATGAAGCCGCCCCCGACGCGCCAGGCGACCCAGGCCGGCGCCCACGCATGCCCGGGGACCCAGATCCAGCCCAGCCAGGGATCGAAGATCCAGCGGCCGTAGTGGTACGTCGCCCACGCCCACGGCTCGTCGCTCGCCCAGTACCAGCCCTCGTCCGTCCAGACCCACTCGCCGTCCACGTAGGGGCGCCAGTCGGGCCCGGCACCCACGGGCCGCCACACGCGCCCGTAGCTGCCCGCCACCATCCACTCCCCGTACGGCGCGAGCCCCTCCTCGAAGAGCTCGAACGAGACCCCCGCCTGCGGGCCTTCCGCGACCGCGCGCGCCGGCAGGACGCCGGCGCCGCAGAGGAGGAGCGCACCGAGCAGCGATCGCCACCTCATGGCCTGCCCTCCCGGCCGCGCTGCGCGTGGCCGCGCCCGCGTGCCGTGACGCTGACGCGGGCGCCGCGCGGCCTCGGCACGCCCCCAGGATCCCGCCGCGGGCGCGCGCGCCGCAACGGAGCACCTTGGGTCGGCGCGCTCGGTGGCGCGCGCCGCGCGG
>NZ_JALCZB010000022.1:0-66719 GCF_022690745.1 Anaeromyxobacter sp. SG64
GAGGCCGGCCCGAGCCAGGCCGCGTCGGCGCGGGCGCGCCGGAGCGAAGCCTCGACGTCCGCGTCCGCCGCGTGCGCCTCGTCCGCCTCGCGCGCGGCCGGCGAGCGGCGGAGCTCCCCGGCGTACAGCAGCACCGCCGCATCGGCGGCGCCCTCGCGCCCGAGGTCCCGCACCGCGCGCACGACGCGCCGCGCCGCCTCGCTCCCGTCCAGCACCGCGACACGACCCAGCCCGCTCCGAACGTCCACCTCGGCCTCCTCGCGCGCCGGCCGCCGCCCTGCGCCCGGACGGGCGGGGGCGGCGTCGCCGTGGACGAGTTCTAGTCGGGAAGGGCGGCGGGGTACACGCGAACGCGGGGTGCGGCGCCCCTTACCTCCCGGTGCGCGCCTGCGCCTTCGTCCGGGCAGGAACGGTCCAGAAGTAGACGGTCTTGCCGTCGACCTGCCGGACCGCGGCCGGCTTCCAGTCGCCCATGTCGAACGCGTGCGACACGATCCGGGTGCCGGGCCGGAGCGCGAGGAGCTTCGGCCGGAGCTTCAGGTTGAGGTCGGGGAGGAGGTAGAGCGTCACGACGGTGGCGTCGGAAAGGTCCAGCTCGAAGAGATCGCCCTCGCGGATCTCGACCCGATCCGCGACGCCCGCCGCCCGCACGTTCGCGCGCGCCTCGGCGATGCGCTCCGGGTCGATGTCCACGCCCACCGCCTTGCGGGCGCCCCGCTGCGCGGCGGCGACCACGATGCGGCCGTCTCCGCAGCCGAGGTCGTACACCACGTCGCCCTTCCCCACCCGGGCGAGGTCGAGCATCGTGGCGACGACCCGCTCCGGGGTCGGGACGAAGATGACGTCGGGCGTGCGCGCGGGCTTCCGCGCGACCGCGGGCGCCTCGGCGGGCGCCGCCGGCGGCGCGGGCTCGGTCTGCTGCGCGAGCACGGGCGGCGCGGCGAGGGCCGCCAGGATCGCGGCGAGCCGCGCGGGGAAGGGGAGCGTGGGCCGGGACATGATCTCGCCTCCTTCACGCTGCGGCAGGAGGGCGCGCCGGCGCCCTGCGCAGCGAGAGCCACATGGGCGCGAGCCCGGTCGCGAGCACGGCCACGCCGGCGATCGCGCCGGGGCCCGCGTAGACGAGGCTCGACCACAAGAGGAACGCGCACGCCGCGCAGAAGACGAGCGGCGTCGCGGGGTAGAGCGGGACCTTGAATGGCCGGGCGGCCGCAGGATCGCGCCGCCGGAGCACGAACAGGGAGATCCCGGTGAGCAGGAAGAAGAGCCAGAACACCGGCGCGGTGTAGGCGACCATCGCCTCGAAGCCGCGCCGGGACAGCACCCCCATGCCGACGAGCGCGAGCGCGATGGCGCCCTGCAGGAGGACGGCGTTCACCGGCGACGCGGCGCGCGCGCTCCACCGCCCCAGCGTGGCGAAGCGCGGGTAGTCCCGGCCGAACGCCCAGACCATCCGGGAGCCGAGGAGCAGCGTCGCGTTCGCGGAGGTCACGACGGCGGCGATGACGATCGCGCCGATGGTCGTCGCGCCCACCGGCCCGAAGGCACGCCCGAGCAGGTCCGCGGCCACCGCGCTCGACGCGCGCACGCCGTCGAGGCCGAGGCCACGCAGGTACGCGGCGTTCGCGAGGACGTAGAGGAGCGTCACGAGGAGCAGGGAGGCGACGAGCGCGGTCGCGATGGCGCGCCGCCCGCCGCGCAGCTCCGCCGAGACGTAGGCCGCCTCGTTCCACCCGCCGTACGCGAGGAGGACGAAGACCATCGCGAGGCCGAACGCGGGCCGCGCCGGGACGGGGGCCGAGGGCGGCGGCGCCGCCGGCAGCGCGAGCCCGGTGAGGATCACGACCAGCAGCCCGAGCACGAGCGCGACGGTGAGCACGTTCTGCACGCCGCGCGCGACGCGGAGCCCGGCGGCGTTCACGAGCGTCAGCGTCACCACCATCGCCGCGGCGAGCGGCCCGCTCGCGCCGGGCGCGCCGAGCAGATCCGCGGCATAGTCCCCGAACACGAACCCGAGGAGCGCGACGGAGCCGGTCGGGATCACCGTGAGTCGCGCCCACGCGAACAGGAACGCGGTCGGACGCCCCAGCGCGCGGGAGAGGAAGTGGTAGTCGCCGCCGGGATCGGGGTACGCGGCCGCGAGCTCCGCGTAGCACATCGCGCCGGCGAGCGAGACGGCGCCGCCCGCGAGCCACGCCGCGAGGATCGCCGGGACGCCCGGCGCGCTCGCGGCGACGGCTGACGGCGCGCGGAAGATGCCGGCGCCGATGACGATGCCGAGGACGAGCGCGACGGCGTCGTGCAGGGCGAGCGCCGGGCGCGGCGCACCGCCCCGACCCTCGCGCCCCGACGAGCCCCCCGCCCCCATGCCGGGCCACGTTCGGCCGCGCTGCCGCGCGCGTCAACGCTCCGCATTCGCCGCGCGCGAGCGGGCGTCGGCCCGCCGGGCGGGCGGCACGGCGCGGCCCGGTGATGTCGGCGTGACCTCGGGTCCCGCGGCGGCCGCCGAGGGCGCCACGAGGTCGCGCCCGTTCGCGGCATTCGCCGCGGGGTGCTCCCTCGGCAGCGGGCTACAGCTCGAACGATCCCACGAACAGCACGTCCGGGATGCGCGTGCGGAGGTGCTCGAGGAGCGCCTCCTGCGGGCGGTCGTCCAGGTCGATGCTGCAGGACGCGGCCTGGTGCTCCTCGAAGATGGTGTTCTGGACCTCCTCGACGTTGATGCCTGCCTCGCGGATCGCGCCGAGGACGTTGGCGAGGACCCCCACCTTGTCGAGGTGGCGCACGACGAGCCGCGCGCGGGCCGGCGTCTTCTCCGCGACGTTCACGCAGTTCGGCACCTCGCCGCTCTTCACGAACGCCTCGACGATGCGGACCGCCTCGCGCGCGATCGCGTCCTGCGCCTGCGCGGTCGACGCGCCGATGTGGTGCGTCCCGTAGACGTTCGGAAGCTTCGCGAGCTCGCTGTCGAAGTCGGCCTTCCCCTTCTCCGGCTCGCCCGCGAACACGTCCGTGCCCAGGCGGATCCGCCCCGTGCGCGCGAGCTCGAGCAGGGCCACCTGATCCACGATCTCCGCGCGAGCCGTGTTGACGAGCGCGGCGCCGGGCTTCATGGCCGCGAGCACGTCGCGGGAGACGATCCCCCGCGTCTCCTTCGAGAGCGCGAGGTGGAGGGACAGGTAGTCCGCCTCGCGCGCGAGCGCGGCGAGGTCGGGCGCACGCTCCACGCCGAGCGCCTTCGCCTTCCGGTCGTCGAGCGAGCGCGACCACGCGACCACCCGCATCCCGAGCGCCTGCGCGCGCGTCACGACCTCCCGGCCGATGGAGCCGAGGCCGGCCACCCCGAGCGTGCGGCCGAAGAGCCCCTGCGCCTCGGAGAAGGTCTTCTTGTCCCACCTCCCGGCGCGCAGGAGCGCGACGTTGTCCGGGATGCGCCGGTCGAGCGCGATGACGAGCCCGATGGCGAGCTCCGCGACGGCGATCGAGTTCTGGCCCGGACAGTTCGCGACGTACACCCCGCGCCGGGAGGCGGCGGGGACGTCGATCGTGTTCACGCCCGCGCCGGCGCGCACGACGAGCGACAGGCCGGAGGCGGACTCGAACACCTCGCCCAGCACCTGCTTCGAGCGGACGACGAGGATGGAGGCGTCGCGAACGGCGGCGGCGAGGTCCTTCGCGGCGACGTCCGGGCGATGATCGACCTCGAGCCCGAGCGACTGGAAGTCGGCGAGCCGCTCGGTCGGGAAGGCATCGGCGACGAGGATCTTCATGGTGGCCTCCGCTGCGGGGGGGCGAATGGGTGGAGCGACGGGGCGCCGCGCGGAGGAGAGCATGCGCGGGCCCCGCCGTCGCGGGACGTGTTGGGCCTAGCGGGGGAGGCATTCCGGCGCCGTCCAAAGAGGCCCGGTGGTGAGCTCAACCCTCGAAATCGCGGGCGATTTCGCCCGAAATCGGCGCCCATCGGGACCGAAACGGCTTGATCGGCGTCAGGGTGGGTTGGCACCCGATACGGTACGTGAATGTGTACCCACCGGGGATGTGGTTCCTTCCTTCGTATGTCCCGCGGCCGCGGGAGTCGGGGACCCGGCACCAGGAGGCGAGCACCGATGCGAATCCCCACCTCGTCCGCCGACGCGAGCGCAAGGCCGGACGAAGACGCCGCTCCGCCGACGCGCGGGTTCGACGCGTCGGCCCCCGAGGGCCCGCAGGCGCGCGTCCACGCGCTCGGGCCGCGCGATCCGGTCCACGGGCCGGTGCTGCCCGGCGACGTGCGCCCCGGCGATCCGGTCTTCGCGCGGGTTCGCCTGGCGGGGACGCCCGGGCCCGGGTCGTCCGCGCAGGTCTGGCGCATGTCGCCCCTCGGCGTCGAGCTCGTGCGCTCCACCGCGCTCGCCGCGGTCTCGCCGGGCGACGCCCTCGATCTCACGCTGCGCGTGGGCGGGAGCGCGAGCACGTTCGGCGCGCTCCGCGTCGCGGCGGTCCGGATGGATCGCGGCCGCGCCATCGTCGCGCTGCGCTGGTCGGAGCCGGCCGGCGACGAGGGCGCGCCCGGCGAGAAGCGGTCGTCCTCGCGCTTCGCGTGCGAGCGCGACTGGCTCCCGACGGGCGTGACGCCGAACGCGGTCCGCTACGACGACCAGATCCACTTCCGCATCGTCGACATCTCGCGGACGGGCATGCAGCTCGTCACGAGCCTGCGGAACAAGTTCCTCATCCCGGGCGTCGAGTTCACCGGGAGCTGCACCTTCCCGACGATGGGCCAGGCGGAGATCGCGTTCCGCGTCGTGCGCGTGCGGGTCGCGCAGCACGGCGCGAAGCGCTGCCTCGCGCTCGGCGTGACGTGGTCGGTCCCGGATCCCCGCGCCCGCGAGCTCGTCGGGCAGTACCTCCTCCAGTTCGGGCCCGAGACGAGCGTGCAGGCGCTGCGCGAGACGGGTTTCCACGTCCGCTCGTCCAGCCGCGCGCTCGACTTCGGCGCGGTGCGGACCGAGGAGGAGTACCGGGAGGTGCTGGCGCTCCGGCGGCTCGCCTACCTGCGCGCCGGCAAGGCCGGGCCGGAGGTGCGGGACGAGGACATGGCCGACGCGCTCGACGCGCGCTCGCGCATCCTCGTCGCGAAGTACCGCGGCCGCATCGTGGCCTGCGTCCGGCTGCTCTTCCCGCCCACCCCGGACTCGCCGCTCAAGCACGAGGACTACCTGGCCCTGCCGCCGGGCACGCCCCCGCGCGACGAGATCGTGGAGCTCTCGAAGTTCTGCACGCACCCGGAGTTCCGCGGGAGCGACCTCTTCTACACGCTCGTGAAGCACTGCGCGCTCACCACGCTGCAGTCGGGCCGGCGCTTCGCGGTCATGAGCTGCACCGACGAGCTCGTGAAGCCCTACGGGCGCGTGGGGTTCCGCAAGCTCGGCGCGTCCTACGTCCACCCCGGGATGAAGCTCGAGCACCACCTCATGATGGCGGAGGTCGCGCGGGTGGTCTCGGGCAAGCACGTGAACCCGGTGATCTGGAACCTCATGGGCGGATGGGAGCTCTGGTCGTTCGCGCGCCTGTGCGGCGTCGCGCCCGCGAGCAGGCTGCTCGACGCGCGCGTCGCGCTCTGGCGGCTGTTCGGGCCCGCCGCGCGCGCCGCGCTGGCGCTGCACCTCAGGCGCAAGGGCGCGCGCGGGTGGCGCCGATGAGCGGTGACCTGCGCCTCGTCGCGCTCGGCGCGCTCGGCGCGCTGGCGTTCGTGTTCCTCGGCGGCGTGCGCCGCGTGTTCCGGCGCCCCGAGGGACCGCACCGCTACCGCGCCTCGCTCGTGTCCGGCCTCGTCCTCGGGAGCGAGGCCGCCGTGATCGCGCTGACGCCGGTGCCGCCCGCGCGGCTCGCCGCCGCGCTCGTCCTCCTCGCCCTGTCGCTCGGGCTGTTCCTGTGGGCGGCGCGGGTCAACCGGGAGCGGCCGCTGCTCCTCGCCTTCGCGGCGCACGTGCCGGAGCACCTCCAGACGCGCGGCCCCTACCTCCTCGTGCGACACCCGTTCTACGCGAGCTACCTGCTCGCCTTCGCGGGCGGCCTCGCGGCGGCCGGCACGGCGTGGCTCCTGCCGCTCGTCGGGCTGGGGGTGCTCACGTACTGGCGGGCCGCGGTGCGCGAGGAGCGGGGGTTCGCCGCGAGCCCGCTCGCGGGAGCGCACCGGGAGTACGCCGCCCGGGTGGGGATGTTCGTGCCGCGGCTCTCCGTCCTCCTCGGCCGCGGTGGCTGAGCGCCCCGGCGTGGAGCGTCAGCTCGCGCCGCCGCCGAGCAGGTTCCGGCTCGCGAGCTCGCGGAGGCCGGACGGGAACGCGGGGAACTGCGGCGCGGCGTCCTCGTACAGGCGCAGGAAGGCCTGCACGCACTCCGGATCGAACTGCGAGCCGCTGCAGCGCAGGATCTCCTCCACCGCCAGCCGGTGCGCGATCCCGGCGCGGTACGGGCGATCGCTCGTCATCGCGTCGTAGGTGTCGCACACCGCGAGCACGCGCGAGAGCGTCGGGATCTGCATCCCCGCGAGCTCGTCCGGGTAGCCCGCGCCGTCGAAGCGCTCGTGGTGGTGGAGGATCGCGCGCGCGACGCCGTCGAGCTCCTTCACCGCCGAGACGATGCGCCAGCCCAGCTGCGCGTGGCGCTTGAAGATCGCGTACTCCTCGGGCGTGACCTTGCCGGGCTTCACGAGCACGGCCTCGGGGGTGCCGATCTTCCCGAGGTCGTGGAGGATCCCGGCGATGCGGATCGTCTCGCACTCCGCCTCGGAGAGCCCGAGCTCGCGGGCGACGCGCTCGGCGAGCAGCGACACGCGGCGCGAGTGGCCGTGGGTGTACGGGTCCTTCGCCTCCACCGCGAGCGCGAACGCCTCCATCGTCTCGAGGAACACCTGGCGCTTGGAGAGGACGAGGTCGAAGTTGAGCTTGGCGAGGTACTCGTTCTTCTCCGCCAGCTCGACGGCGAGCTTGCGCTTGTCGAGCAGCGAGCGGATGCGCGCGCGCAGCTCCGCCACGCTGAAGGGCTTCGCGAGGTAGTCGTCCGCGCCCTCGCGCAGGTTCTCGATCTTGCTCTCCAGGTCGGCCTTGGCGGTCACGAGGATGACCGGCACGTGGCGCAGGCGGGCGTCGCGGCGCAGCTCGCGCAGGAGGTCGGTGCCGGAGCGGCCCGGCATCATCACGTCGCTCACCACCAGCGCGGGCGGCTCGATGGCGGCGGCGCGCAGCGCCTCGTCCGCGCGCTCGGCGCTCCGCACGCGGAACTCGTCCGCGAGCTGGCGCGCCACGAAGTCGAGCAGCTCGCGGTTGTCGTCCACCACCAGGACGAGCGGCTTCGTGCCGCTCGTGGCGCGCGTGACGGGGGAGGGGGTGGGCCGGGCCGGGCGAGGCGGCGGCCGGGCGGCCTCGAGGTGCAGCGCCACGGCGGCGGGCTGCGCGGGGCGGCGGCGGTCCACCGGCACGGGCTGATGGTCCTGGCGCCGGTCGAGCCGCTCGGCGGGATAGGCGGAGCGGTCCAGCGGCAGCTCGAGCGTGAAGCAGGAGCCCTCGCCGACGCGGCTCCGCACGGCCACGGAGCCCATGTGGAACTCGGCGAGCTGCCGCACCAGCGCGAGGCCGATGCCGGTCCCGCCGCGGCCGCGCGAGGCCGGGCCCCGCACCTGGTGGAACCGGTCGAACACGCGCTCGATCTGGTCGTCGGGGATCCCGATCCCCGTGTCCTCGACGGAGCAGAAGAAGCGATCCTCCCGGACGCCGCAGCGCACCGTGACCGCGCCGGGGCGGGCCTCGGACCCGTCGGTGAAGCGGATCGCGTTCGAGAGGAGGTTCAGGACGATCTTCTCGAGCTTGTCGCGGTCCACCGGCAGCGGCGGCACCGGTCCGTCGACGGCGAGGGCGAGCGAGACGTGCCGCTGCGCCGCGAGCGGCCGGCCGCTCTCGACGAGCGAGCCGAGGAGCTCGACCACGTCCAGGTCCTCGAGCCGGAGGAACTCGTGCTTCGCGTCCAGGCGCGAGAGGTCGAGGAGCGTGTTGATCTGCCGGAGCAGCCGCTGCGCGTTGCGCAGCATGAGCTCGAGATCGGCGCGCACCTCAGCGGAGAGGTCGCGCGCGTCGGACAGCATCGCCTCGAGCGGCGCGATGATGAGGGTGAGCGGCGTGCGCAGGTCGTGCGAGACGTTCGTGAAGAAGTTGGTCTTCACGCGGTCGAGCTCGACCTGGGTGGCGAGGAGCTGCTGCTGGGTCTGCCGCTCGCGCCGCGAGGTGAGGAAGGCGCGGACGTCGGTGGTCATGCGCGCCCGGAACAGGAGGACGAGGCCGACCGCCAGCGTGACGACGCTGAAGAGCCGCGCGGGGTGGACGTCCGTGTGGCGCCACGCGATGGCCCACTGGGCGGCGAAGATCGAGGCGAGCGTGGCGACGGCCGTCGGCGCGGACTGGCGGAGGAGGAGCACCCCCACCACCCCGAAGACGAACGCGTACAGGTACGAGACGCTGGGGAGCCACACCACCGTCAGGGCCTGCAGGCAGCTCACGGTGAACGTGAGCACGACGAGCGGCGCGCGCGCCCAGAGGCCGCGCTGCAGCCTCGGCAGGAACGTCGCGGCGAGCAGCAGCGCGTAGACGGCTGAGCTGCCGAAGCGGTACGTGGCCCAGCGCGAGGCGGGCGTGAGCTCGAGCGGGAGGTCGACGAGGAAGTGGTGCAGGACCTGGCCGACGATGGAGCTCACGAGCGCGATGCGCGCGGAGAGGACGATGAGCCGGTCCTCGTGCCCCCGCCACTGCGCGCGCCAGGGCGTGCCGTCGAGCAGGACCTCGGGGAAGAGCGCCGCGAGGACCCGCCTGCGATCGAGCCGGGGGCGGCGCCGCGCGGGCGGCTCGGGGGATGTCGATGGCTCGCTCAAGCGATCTCGCGCCGCCGCCGCCGCGCCAGGTGCGCCGACGGTCGATGGTTGCGCGGAGTGTAGTGGATCTCGGCCCGTCCGTAGAAGCCGGCGCCCGGCGCGGCGGCGTCCCACGACGCGGCGTCATTCCTGGGCGCGGAGGTAGCACATCACCTCCTGCCGGACGCAGTCGGCGTGCAGCCAGAGCGCGCGCCCATCCTCGGGTAGGGGGAAGTCGACCACCCGCACCACGTGCGCCAGGCGCGCGTCGTCGGGCGAGAGCTGCGCGAGGCGGTTCGGCGCCGCCCGCAGGCGCGCCTCGTCGAGCGCGTGGCCGGGGTGGGTGGGATAGAGTGCGACGTACAGCATCCCCGACTCCACGAGATCGTTGAAGAAGTGGGAGCCGAGCGAGACGTCGGGGATGACGTCGCCGAGCCGCATGATCTCGCCGAGCGCGGCGACCCGGCGGATCTCCGCGAACGAGACGGGAACGCCGAGTGAAGGCGTCGTCGTGCCCCACCGGCCGGGCCCGAGGAGGAGCACGCGGCGCGCCGCGTCGCCGGCGCGCGTCACCCGGCCGACCACCCGCGCGACCTCGTAGCGGTCCTGCGTCGCGAGCGTCGCGTACGCGTCCGGGTCGACGAACACGACGCGATCCACGCGCGCGCTCGTGCTCTGGCCGACGACCGGCCCGCGGCTCGCCGCGACGACGGCGTCGGCCGCGAGCCCCTCGGGCGGGGGCGGAACGATCCCGCCCTCCTTCACCTGGAGGGGCCGGCACTGGACGAGGTTCAGCCGGAAGTCGCCGCCGGTGAGGAAGTTCGCGGTGAACTCGACGTCCACCGGGTAGCGGTACGCCTCGCGCAGCGCGGCGAGGAGCGTGCGCACCTCGTCCACGAGCGGGGTCGCCCAGAGGAGCTTCTCGAACGTGAGGACCCAGCCGCCGCCCGGCCCGCGGCGGCGGGTGGCGAACAGGTCGACGGGCAGGAGCGGGCTCTCCGCGACGACCTCGTCGATGGGCGCCGAGGTGAAGCGGTTCGCCTCGAGGTCGAGGACGTCCACCCGGCGCTGGGCGTACTCGGTGGCCTCGTCGAGGCTCGTCTCCGGGCGGAGCTGCGGCGCGTTCAGCGCGACGATGCGCGTGTAGTCGTCGTCGGAGCGGTCCACCGCGCGCGTCCCCATGCCGAAGACGAGGCGCATCACCCCGGCGTCCGGGTCGATGGCGTGGTTCCAGACGTACGGGTTGTACGAGAGCGCGACCCCGGCCGCCTGCGGGTAGAAGAAGCGGCCGTGGACGGCGCCGGACACCCGCTGCACGAGGATCGCCATCCGCTCGTCGCGGTCGAGGAGCCCGCGATCGTCGCGGTAGTGGAGGGCGGCGTCGCTCATCGCGCTCGCGTAGACGGTCCGCACCGCGGCGAGGAGCGCCTCGAGCCGCTCCTCCGGCGCGCCCTGGTTCGGGCAGAACACGCTCTCGTACTTGCCCGTGAAGGCGTTCCCGAAGCCGTCCTCGAGGAGGCTGCTCGAGCGCACGATGATGGGCGACTGGCCGTAGTAGTCGAGCATCGAGACGCACTGCTGGACGACGGCGGCGGGGAACGTCCCCGCGAGCAGGCGCGCGCGCGCCTCGGCCGCGCCCGCGAGCAGCGAGGCGCGGCTCCGCTGGTCGCGCCGCGCCCGCCAAGCGCCGTTCCGGACGAGGTACGTGTAGAACACGTCCGAGCCGATGAACCAGGAGTCGTGCGGCTCGAAGCGATGCCGCCACGCCGGATCGGTGCTCTCCAGCACCGCCCGCGCGAGCAGCATCCCCGAGGCCTTGCCGCCCACGAGCCCCGTCCCGATCATGCGGCGGCGGATCGCGAGCAGCGCGTTGAGGTCGAGGTACCGCTCGGCGAGCTCGGCGAGGCGGGGGTCGTGCGTGAGCATCATCCGCACGAGGGCGCGGAACGCGGCCTGCTCGTCCTGCCACGGCCGCGACCCCGCTCGCACCGCCTCCTGGAGCTCGCGCGCCTCGAGGAAGCGCCGGTCCCAGACGTCGAGGCGCGCGGCGGGGTCGAGCCGCCCCTCGGACGCGCCGGCGAGCGCCTCGGCGAGCACCGCGCTCTCGGTGAGCGGACGGAAGGCGTCGTCCTCCCAGACGTGCGGCAGGTACATCGTGGGCGAGTGGCGTCCGTCCACCTTGAGCGGGTGGACGTAGCGCGTCCGGCCCTGGCGGAAGACGTCGACGAGGAGCTGCGTCGTGTCCCGGATCGCCTGCACCGCCTCGAGCGAGTGGCCGTCGCGCACGACCGCGAAGTACGCGATCGTGTCGAGCTCGAAGAGGTACGGGCAGGTGACGGTGAAGAAGTTCCCGAGCATCAGGTCGCTGCACCAGCCGGCCGCGAGCTCCGAGAGGCAGTCGAAGACGTGGCAGGCGCCGCGCCCCGCGCGCTCGATCGCCTCGTGGATGCCGGCGGTGAAGCTCTCGAACCCCATGGCGGGATCGAGCTCGTGGAGCAGGACCCCGTCGGCCGCGTCGGCGAGGGCGGGGTGGCGCGCGAAGCGGTGGTAGACGACCCGCCGGCCCGCGGCCCGGGCCGCCTCGACGAAGGGGGCCACGAGCGGCGGGTAGTCGTCGAGGGTCTCGACCTGCCAGACGACGTTGTCGCCCGGGCGCAGGTCGCGGAGCACGGCGTCGAGGCCGGGCAACCCGGTGCTGGGCGCGGGGGCGGTCATGACACGCTCCTCGTCGCGCCGTGGCCGGCGGGCTCTCGCCTCCCCGCGAGAGCCCGCCGCAGAAGCTCGCGGCGGCGGCTCCGCCGCGGGGTCACTTCGCCGGCTTGGCCGGCGGCGTCGCGGGGGTCGCGGGGGTCGCGGCCTGGGGCGCGGGCGCCGCTCCGCCGTGGCCGGGGGGCATCGCGCCGTGCGGGCTCGTCTTCGCGCCGGCGGGCCCCTTCACCTTGCCCGCGAGCCGCTCCATGATCTCGGGCATCTTGGCCTGGACCCGCTGCTGCGTCTGCATGGCGATCTTCTGCGAGACGGTGGGCATCACCTCGAGCGACTTCTGGCCGGTCGGCGTCTTGTAGAAGGCGAGGAGATCCTTCAGCTCCGGCTCGGTGTAGCCCGCGGAGAGCTCCTTCGCGTGCAGGTCGAGCAGCGCGTCGTAGGGGAGCGCCGCCTCGAGCTCGGACCGGACCTGCTTGTCGAAGTCCTTCGGGTACTCGAGCTTGGCGCCCGGGTGCATCTGCATCTGGGCCTGGACGTTCTTGGAGAGCGCACCGAGCCCCGCCTCCCAGGTCTTCTTCGGCATGAGGACGCGGGCGAGCTCGCCGGCGCTGGGCTTCAGCTCGACGGGCTTGGCGGCCTCGGGCTTGGGGGCGGCCGGCTTCGCCGCCTCGGGCTTGGCGGCCGGCTTGGCCGCCTCCGGCTTCGCCGCGGGGGCGGGCGCTGCGAGCGCCGGGGCGGCGAGGGTGGAGAGCACGGCTGCGACGGCGAGACGGCGAGCAAGGGACATTCAGGGCTCCGGGTTCGAATGGGCGGAAAACGTTAGTAGCACGCGAGGGGTGCAACCGCGACCCACTTGGTTCGGCTCCCGCCGCGCTCCGCACATGAGCGCCGAGACACCGACCGCGGTGCCTTTGCTGCGGTCGCTCGCTGCGTAGGATGGCGGGCGATCGGCCGCCCTGCGGCCATGAACCGCAGGAGCCTCTCCATGACCGTCCGCCGCGCCCTCGTCGCCTCCCTCGCCGTCGCCGCCGCCCTCGCCTGGGCGCGCCCGGCCGACGCCTCCGTCGCCCTCGGGCTCGGAGCGGACTACCTGCTCGACCCGGAGATCGGCGAGTTCCAGCTCACGCTCGGCGTCGCGACGCCGCTCGCCCGGCACCTCTCCGTCGGCGCGCGCTTCGGTGCGATGCTCCTCTCCGAGCCGTCGCGGGTCGGCGTCCCGCTCGACGTGAAGCTGCGCGTGCGGATGGACCGCCTGTACGTCGAGGGGCTCGCCGGGCCGTGGATCGTGTTCGACGACGACGACGCCCTCAAGCTCCACGCCGCGGTCGGCTTCGGCCTCGTGGCGCGGGCGGTGTCGTTCGGGCTCGAGGTCGGCTACCTCGACCCGACGGCGATGATCGGCGTGCGGCTCGCGTTCCCGCTCTGATGACGAGGCACGAGGGCGTCGTCCGCCTGGGGCGAGCCCGTCGCGAGGCGCGACGGCGTCGCCGAGGCGGGCACCTGAGCCCGGTCAGGGCCCGCAAAGCGCGGGCCGCGCCGCGGCGACGAGCGCGTCGACCCAGTCGATGACCGCGCGCACGCGCGGCGTGCGGCGGAGATCGCCGTGCACGAGCAGCCACAGCTCGTGGTGCGGCGGCTCGGGCGCGTCCAGCCGGACGAGGCCGGCGTCGCCCTCGGCCACGAAGCAGGGCAGGACCGCGACGCCGATCCCGATCCGCACCGCGGCGTGGAGCGAGGCGGTGCTGTTGCACCGGAACACGATGTGGCGCTGCGGCGCGACGCGCGCGAGCCAGCGCTCCTGGGGGGAGCTCGCGAGCGAGTCGTCGAGGCCGAGGAACGGATCCCCCGCGAGATCGACCTCGCCGCGCCGGGCCGCCGGGGACGCACGCCCGGCGTAGAGCCCGTAGGCGACGTCGGACAGCTTGCGCGTGACGAGCCCCGCGTCGCGCGGCCGGCCCATCCGCAGCGCGAGGTCCGCCTCGCGGCGGCTCAGGTCGAAGGTGCGCTGATCGGCGGCGATCTCGAGGAGGAGCGCGGGGTGCCGCTCGCGCAGGGAGGGGAGCGCCGGGACGAGCAGGTGCGCCGAGAGGTGCATCGCCGTCGTGAGGCGCACGGTCCCCGCGATGGCGCGGTCGCGCGCGTCCACGTGCCGGGCGAGCGCGAGCACGTCCTCCTCGATCCGGGAGGCGAGGGCGGCCAGCTCGTCCCCGGCCGCCGTCCGCATCCAGCCCTGAGGGCCGCGCTCGAAGAGCGGGAGCTTCAGCTCCTCCTCGAGCGCCGCGACCCGGCGCGCCACGGTGTTGCGGTCCACCGCGAGGCGCTGCGCCGCGCGCGAGAGGCTGCCGGAGCGGGAGAGCTCGAGGAAGAACCGCAGGTTGCCCCAGTCGAGCCGGCCCGCGCGTTCGTGCGCGGGGGCGGTGCTCGGCTGCGCGTTCAGCGGTGCCCTCGCCATCGCTAGACCTCTCCTCGAACGTACCGCGCGGCGCGCGCGGATCCCGAAAAGGAGTGCACGATGACGTCGCCTGCCGGAAGCCGTATTTCACCGCCCACGTGGGTCCCCGGCGCGTGGGCCCCGGGGCGCCGTGCCGCTACCCCCGAGCCGCCTCGCCGCCGCACCCGACGCGCGATCGAACGCGCCGCGGGTCGCGCGACGCTCGCGGCGGCGCGGCGGGCGGCCAGCGTCGTGACGCCCGACGCGGTCGCGGCGGTGGTGCTGCTCGTCGGCTGGGTGGCGCTCTGGGTGCTCTTCCTGCTCGGGATCGTGGAGCCGGCCTCGGCGCTGCGGCTCGTGCGCTGACCCGGGACGGGCCGAAGGGGCGAGCGGGCGGTCCGACTGAAACCGGACCGCCCGCGTGCCATCTCCCGCTGCGCTTCGACGAGCTCGCCCTCAGCCCATCGAAGGGCGAGGGGTGGACGGGTTCCAACCTGCCGACGCGATCGCGGCCGGACAACGCGCGCCGCTCGCGTCCGGCGCGGTGCGCGACTCCGGTGGCGCTCGCCCGCCCGGTCCGAGCGCGGACTCGGGCTAAGGCTTCGACCGTACCGTGGGCACGGGAGGCGTCGCGGCTCGCGCCCGCGCCCTCGCGCCGTTAGGAACCGCGCCTCCCGCGCGAGCCATCGCGAGCCCGAGCGAGCATGCCCCGAGTCCCATTGCCGTCCGTCCGCGCCGTCGTCGGTCCGCTCGCCCTCCTCGCAGGGTATTTCCTCGCCGCGCGCCTCGGCTCCGCCTTCAACGTCGGCGCCGAGTCGATCGCGGCGTTCTGGGTGCCGAACACGCTCGCGCTCGTGGCGCTGCTCCGCTCGCCCCGGCGCCGGTGGGCGGCCCTCCTCGCGGCGGTCGTCCTGGCGGAGCTCGCGTCCGACCTCGCCATGGGATTCCCGTCCTCGACCGCGGCCGGGTTCGCGGCGGCGAACGCGGTCGAGGTGGTCGTCGCCGCGTGGCTCTTGCGGCGCGCCGGCTGCCCTGCCTCCACCGTCACGATCCGTGTCGCGGCGCGCTTCGCGGTGTTCGCGGTGCTCCTCGCTCCCGCGGTCGCGGCGCTCCCCGGGGCGGCGGCGGCGGTCGCCGCCGGCACCGCGTACGGCACCGCGTGGGGCCGCTGGTTCCTGGGGGACGCGCTCGCGCACCTCACGCTCACCCCCACGATCCTGCTCTGGCTCGCGCGGCGCCCCTGGCGCTCGCCGGGGAGCCGCCGCCGCGTCGCGGAGGCGCTCGCGCTCTGCGCCGGGCTCGCCGTCGCGGTCGCCTTCGCGTTCTGGCACCATGCCGGCGAGAGCGCGTGGCCCGGCGCGCTCTACCTGCCGCTCCCGCTGCTCCTCTGGGCCGCGATCCGCTTCGGCACGCTCGGCGCGAGCACCGCGGTCTCCGCGGTCGCGCTGCTCGCGCTCGCCGCGACGCGCCACGGGCTCGGGCCGTTCACCGGCGCCTCGCCGGCCCACAACGTCCTCGCGCTCCAGCTCTTCCTCGTCGCGACGGCGCTGCCGCTCCTCGCGCTCTCCGTCCTCGACGAGGACCGGAGGCGCGGCGAGGCGCGGCTGCGTGAGGCGCGGGACGCGCTCGAGGAGACGGTCGCGGAGCGCACCGCCGAGCTCGACCGCCAGGTGGCGGCGCTGCGGGAGGGCGAGGCGAAGCTCCGTGAGGCGCACGAGGTGGCGGAGCAGGCGCGCCGCGCCGCCGACGCCGCGAACCAGGCCAAGTCGGACTTCCTCGCCCGGATGAGCCACGACGTCCGCACGCCGCTCAACGCGATCCTCGGCCGGGCGTGGCTGCTCGAGCGCGACGCGAGCGCCGGGCCGCGGGCGCTCGGGCACGCCGCCGTCATCCGGCGGAGCGGCGCGCACGTCCTGGACCTCGTGCAGGATCTGCTGGAGCTGTCGCGCATCGAGGCGGGGCGCCTGGAGCTGCGGCTCGGGACGACGCACCTCCACGAGCTCGCCAGCACGACCGGGGAGCTCGTCCGGCTGGAGGCGGACGAGAAGGGGCTCGACCTCAAGGTGGACGTCGGCGCAGGGCTGCCGACCTACGTCCTCGCGGACGAGGTGCGGCTCCGGCAGGTGCTGCTCAACCTGCTGGGGAACGCGGTCAAGTTCACCGCGCGGGGCGAGGTCGCGCTCGAGGTCCGCGCGGCGGGGCCCGCCGTCTCGTTCGCCGTCAGCGACACCGGGGCCGGCATCGCGGCGGAGGAGCTCGAGGGCGTGTTCCAGCCCTTCCGCCAGGGGGCCTCCGCGCGCACCGCCCGGGCCGGCGTCGGCCTCGGGCTCGCGATCAGCCGCCAGCTCGTGGCGCTCATGGGCGGCGAGCTGCGCGTCGAGAGCGAGGTGGGCGTCGGGAGCCGGTTCTGGTTCGAGCTCGGGCTCGAGGCCGCGGAAACGCCGGTCCTCCGCACGTCCGCCTGAGGCCGCCGAGACCTGCTGCGGTGCATGCTACTGCCCGCGGCAGCCTGCCATCCCGTCGCACCCGCCGGGTCCTCCCCACCGGAGCCGCCATCGCGCGACCAGCGCCGGCGGCCGCGGACGCATGATGGCGGCGGCGTCGCCGGACACGCCGCCGGGGAGGGGAGATGAGGCGCCTGTTCGCGGATCTCACGCGCAGTCCGCTCGGGCTCGCGGGCGCGATCGCCGCCACCGTCGCGGGCATCCTCGTCGTGACCCTGCTCGCGCTCGGGCTGGTCGGGTATCACGGCGGCCCCTACCTCGGGATCCTGGCGTTCGTGATCCTGCCGGGGGTCTTCGTCGTCGGGCTCCTCCTCATCCCCCTCGGCGACTGGCTCGCGCGGCGCCGCCGCGCCGGAGGCGGCGAGGAGCCGGCGCTGCCGGTGGTCGACCTCAACCACCCCGCGACCCGCAGGCGCGTCCTCTTCATCGCCGCGCTGACGGTGGTGAACGTGGTCATCGTCGCGCTCGCGACGTTCGGGGCGGTCGAGGTGATGGACTCGCCGGCGTTCTGCGGGTCGTGCCACAGCGTGATGGATCCGGAGTTCACCGCGTACCAGCGCTCGAACCACGCGCGCGTCGCGTGCGTGGAATGCCACATCGGGCCCGGTGCGCCCTGGTTCGTGAAGTCGAAGCTGTCCGGCGCGTGGCAGCTCGTGTCGGTGACCTTCGACCTGTACGAGCGCCCGATCCCGGTGCCGGTCCACGACCTCCGCCCGGCGCGGGACACGTGCGAGCGCTGCCACTGGCCGACCCGGTTCGTCGGCGACCGGCTGCGCGTGCGCACCTCGCACGCGGACGACGCGGCGAGCACACCGCGGCGGACGGTGCTCGTCGTGCACGTCGGCGGCGGAGAGCAGGGCGGCGGCGGCGTCCACTGGCACGTCCGCCCCGGCGTGCAGGTGCGCTACCAGGCGGATCCTTCCCGGAGCAGGATCGGGGCGGTGGAGCTCACGCTCGCCGATGGCACGCGGCGCACCTTCCGCGCGCCCGAGCCGGTGGAGGGCGCCGGCGGGGAGTGGCGGACGATGGACTGCGTCGACTGTCACAACCGGCCGACGCACGTGTTCGGCACCCCGGAGCGCGAGGTGGACGCCGCCATCGTCGCGGGACGGATCGATCGCGCGTTGCCGTTCGTCCGGCGCGAGGGGGTGCGGCTCGTGCGAGAGGAGCACCCGTCCCACGAGGCCGCGCGCGCCGCGATCCGGGACGGGTTGCGCGCCTTCTACGCCCGGGAGCATCCGGACGTCGCCCGCTCCCGGAGCGACGCGATCGAGGCGGCCGCGGCGGCGCTCGGCGACGTGTACGCCACGAACGTCTGGCCCAGCATGCGCATCGGGTGGGGGACGTACCCCTCGTTCGTCGGGCACGAGGAGGCCCCGGGCTGCTTCCGCTGCCACGACGAGGCGCACGCGGCCGAGGACGGCCGGACGATCTCCCAGGACTGCGATCTCTGCCACCGGGTGCTCGCGGAGGGCGAGGTCGATCCACCCGTGCTGAAGGAGCTCGGGCGGTGAGCGCCCGGTCGAGCGGGGCGCGCCGCCGTCGCCTCTCCGCGCCGCGGCTCGCCCCCCGCGCGCTCGCCGTGCTCCTCACGCTCGTCGCCTGCCGCACCGCGGCGCCGCCGCTGCCCGACGTGCCGCCCGCGCCGTTCGACGACCAGCCGCCACGGGTGGCGCTCGTCCTCGGAGGCGGGGGCGCCCGCGGCTTCGCCCACGTGGGCGTGATCCGCGTGCTCGAGGACGCCCGGGTGCCCATCGAGCTCATCGTCGGGACGAGCGTCGGGAGCCTCGTGGGCGCCGTCTACGCGGCTCAGCCCAACAGCTACGCCCTCGAGCGGATGGCGCGCAGCCTCGACCGACACGACTTCTTCGACTTCTCCCTTGCGCCGGCGCTGTTCGGCGAGGGGCTCGCGACGGGGGACCGGCTCGAGCGGTTCGTGCGCGACCACGTCCACGCGCGGAGGTTCGAGGCCCTGCGCGTCCCGGTCGCGGCGGTCGCGACCGATCTCGACACCGGCGATCGAGTGGTGCTCCACGAGGGGGACGTTGCGCGCGCGGTGCGCGCGTCGTGCGCGATCCCGGGCGTGCTCGAGCCCGTCCGGCTCGGCGGGCGCGTGCTGGTGGACGGCGGCGTCGTCCGGAACCTGCCCGTGGACGTCGCGCGGCAGCTGGGCGCGGACGTGGTCATCGCGGTGGACCTCGCCGCGCTCGAGCCGAAGGCGACCCCCAGGAACTTCGTCGAGGTGATCTTCCGGGTCGTGAACCTCGTGTCGCGCGCCGAGGCCGAGGAGCTCCGGGGGATCGCAGACGTGACGATCCAGCCCGCCGTGGAGGACGTGGGCTTCGTCGACTTCGACCGCAAGGACGCGGCGATCAGGGCGGGCATGGAGGCGGCCCGCGCGGCGCTGCCCCGGATCCGCGAGGTGCTCGCGGCGTGGCCCCGCCCCGCCCCGGCGGCGAGCGCGGGCACCCCGGGCGGCTGACGCGGGCTCCGGCTCGTGCTAGGGGCTTTCGTCGATGCCCCGCCGCGCCCCGACCTGGCACGTCTACGTCCTCCGCTGCGGCGACGGCTCGCTCTACACCGGCGCGACGAACGACGTCGCGCGCCGCCTGGCGAGGCACGCCGCGGGGGAGGGCGCCCGCTACACGCGCGCGCGCCTGCCGGTGGTGCTCGTGTACTCGGAGCGGGCCGGGGATCGGTCGGCGGCGCTCCGCCGCGAGGCCGCCCTGAAGCGGCTCACGCGCGCAGAGAAGCTGGCGCTCGTGGCGGCGAGGCCGCGCCGCGGGCGCGCTCGATAGGCACGGCGGGTTCCTGCGCGCGACGCCCGGGGGCGTGGCGGGGGGCCGCGCGGCTCGCGGAGGCAGGCGGCGACGAGGTCACGCGGCGGGCAGGGCGAGCGCCCGCGCCCGCTCCGCGCGCTGCCGCGAGAGCTCGACGCCGATCGCGTCGAGGCCGTGCGCGTTCGCCACCGCGAGCATCGACCCGAGGCCGCAGAACGGGTCCACCACCGCCCGGCAGCGGGTGTGGGCGCGGAGGAACCGCGCGGCCGCGGCGCACGCCTCGAGCGGCATCGCCCGCGCCCAGGTCATCGCGCCCGGGACGGGGAGGACGTCCGGCGACGACCGGCCCGGCAGGAGCCGCAGGCCCCGGCTCACGCAGAGGAGGTGAGCGTAGGCGGGGCGGCCGAAGGTGGTCGTCCCGGGCGGCACGCGGCACACGATCTTGTGCCAGAGGAGCCCGCTCCCGGCGCGCTCGGCCGCGAGCTGCACGAGGAACGCCTTGTCCACCCAGCGCCCGTCCCGCTTCACGTCGGTCTGGTAGAAGATCGCGACCGCCTCGTCCGCGACCGCCCGGCAGGCGCGCTCCGCCGCGTGGACGAACCAGCCCCGCCAGCCCTCGGGCCCGAGCGCGGGCAGCTCGGACGCGTCCGGCAGGGAGGTGACGATCGCGTGGTCCGCCGGGAGCGAGGCCGCCTCGAGCCAGGCGACCCCGTCGCCCGCGTGGACGGTGCGGCGCGGCGCGAGGGGCGGGCGCGTGGGATCGTCGGGCATGCGCGGGGGACGATAACCCGGGGCCGGGGTCCGCGGGCCGGGAGCGAGCGGCGCCCCGGCCCGGCGCCGGGGTCATGGAGCGGAGCGGGCCGCGCGAGGGAGCGGAGGCGGGTGACATTCGCCGCGCCGCGGAGATACTGCGGTCATGGCCGCCCGCTGGACGCACGTGGTCGTCAAGGTCGCGGAGCTCGAGCGCTCGATCGCCTTCTACCGCCGGTTCTGCGGCCTGGAGGTGGTCCGGGACGGCCGGCCGGACGGGCACACCGTGTGGCTCGCGCCGGCCGCGCGCCCCGAGGGCACGCCCGCGTTCGTGCTCGTGCTCTACCTGACGCGCGTGGACTTCCGGCTCGACCACCTCGGGTTCCAGTGCGACGCGCGCGCCGAGGTGGACCGCATCGCCGCGGAGGGCGCGCGGCTCGGCATCCTCGCCGAGCCGCCGTTCGACGGGGGCGGTGACATCGGGTACGTCACGATGGTCCGCGATCCCGACGGTCACCTCGTCGAGTTCACGTTCGGGCAGCCCATCCGCGGGCTGTGACGGCGCGGCGGCGCCCGCCGCCGTCCGTTGCCAGCCGGCCCGCCGAGCGGCATGATGCGCCCCGTCGCGCCGCCGGCCGCGCGGCTCCTCCCGCGATGGCCAACTCCCGCTCCGAGACCCTCCGCTTCTTCTCAGGCTCGCTCGTCTTCACCGCCGTCTCGCTCCTCGCGGGCGCGGCGCTCGGCGTCTACTACCACGGGACGGTCGCCGGGGTGCTCGGGACGGTGTTCATCGTGGCGGTCCTCGGCGTGCTCGAGACGTCGCTCTCCTTCGACAACGCGGTGGTGAACGCCACGGTGCTCCGGGACATGACGCCGGTCTGGCGCCACCGCTTCCTCACCTGGGGCATCGCCATCGCGGTGTTCGGGATGCGGCTCGTGTTCCCGCTCCTCGTGGTGAGCGTCGTCGCGCGCGTCGGGCCGCAGGAGGCGCTGCGCCTCGCGGCCCTCGATCCCACCGAGTACGCCCGGATCCTGACGAGCGCGCACACCGTGCTGGGCGCGTTCGGCGGCGCGTTCCTCGGCATGGTCTGCCTCGGGTACTTCTTCGACGAGGAGAAGGAGATCCACTGGCTGCGGGGGCTCGAGATCGGGCTCGCGAAGCTCGGCAAGGTCGACGCCGCCGAGCTCGGCCTCATGCTGCTCGTCATCTACGGGTTCTCGCGGTTCGTCCCGGCCGGCGAGCACGAGGCGTTCCTCGTCGCCGGGATCTTCGGGATCGTCACGTTCATCGCCGTGGACGGGATCGGCACGGCGATGGAGGTCGGCGAGGAGGCGATGCGAAACGTCCACCGGGCGAGCGCGGCGAGCTTCCTCTACCTCGAGGTGCTCGACGCGAGCTTCAGCTTCGACGGCGTCATCGGCGCGTTCGCGCTCACGAACAACCTCTTCATCATCGCCATCGGCCTCGGCATCGGGGCCATGTTCGTCCGGAGCCTGACGGTGATGCTCGTCGAGCACGGCACGCTCGCGTCGTACCGCTACCTCGAGCACGGCGCGTTCTACGCCATCGGCGCGCTCGCGCTGCTCATGTTCATGGGCACCGCCATGCACGTGCCGGAGGCGTTCACCGGGCTCGTCGGGGCGGCGTTCATCGGGCTCTCGCTCTGGTCGTCGATCCGCTTCAACCGGCGCTACCAGGCGGCGCGGCCGGTCCGCTGACGGCGACCGCGGGCCCCAGGCGGCTCACTCGATGGGCTTCTCCCGCTCGTCCTTGCGCCGGTCGAGCATCCCCCAGCCCCACTTCTCGCTCCACAGCCCGGGGCCCGTCAGCAGCACGCCGAGGAGCGTGAGCACGAGCGCGCCGATCACCGCGATGGGGTCGATGTCCATCCTGCCTCCGGGTCCTTCGCCGGAGTGATAAGGAACCGGCGCGCCTGCCGCACGTCCCCCGACCGCCGGCGCTGCGACACGACGGCGGTTGCGCGCGGCGGGCGACGGGAGCACCACTCCACGTCGGAGGTGGGCAATGCAGAAGCGCAGGCTCGGGAAGCAGGGGCTCTCGGTGTCGGCGATGGGCCTCGGCTGCATGGGGATGAGCGAGTTCTACGGCCCAGGCGACGAGGCGGAGTCGATCGCCACGATCCACCGGGCGCTCGAGCTCGGGGTCGACTTCCTCGACACCGCCGACATGTACGGCCCCTTCAAGAACGAGGAGCTCGTCGGGCGGGCGATCCGCGACCGGCGCGATCGCGTGGTGCTCGCGACGAAGTTCGGGAACGAGCGGCGCGCGGACGGGACCTGGGTCGGCGTGAACGGCAAGCCGGACTACGTGCGCAGCGCGTGCGACGCGTCGCTGCGGCGGCTGGGGGTGGACGTCATCGACCTCTACTACCAGCACCGCGTCGACCCGACGGTGCCCATCGAGGACACCGTGGGCGCGATGGCGGAGCTCGTGCGCGCCGGCAAGGTGCGCTACCTCGGCCTCTCCGAGGCCGCGCCGGCGACGATCCGGCGGGCGCACGCCGTCCACCCGATCAGCGCCCTCCAGTCCGAGTACTCGCTCTGGAGCCGCGACCCGGAGGACGAGATCCTCCCGACCGTGCGCGCGCTCGGGATCGGCTTCGTGGCCTACAGCCCCCTCGGCCGCGGCTTCCTCTCGGGTCGGTTCCGCTCGCCCGCCGACCTCCCCGAGGGCGACTACCGGCGGAACGCGCCGCGCTTCCAGGGGGAGAACTTCGCGAAGAACCTCGAGCTCGTGGAGCACGTCCGCAAGCTCGCCGAGGGCCGCGGGGTGACCCCGTCGCAGCTCGCGCTCGCCTGGGTCCTCGCGCGCGGCGAGGACCTCGTGCCCATCCCGGGCACCAAGCGGCGCAAGTACCTCGAGGAGAACGTCGCCGCCGCCTCGATCCGGCTCACGCCGGAGGAGCTCGCGCGCATCGATCGGATCGCGCCGAAGGGGGCCGCCGCCGGTGAGCGCTACCCGGAGGCGGGGATGAAGACGGTCAACCTGTGACGCCCGGGGCGCGGGTGCGCCGAGGGGTGCTCGTGGCCGCGGCGACGGAGTCGATCACCGCGGCGGGAGAGAGGGGAGGCGCCATGGCGATGTCGATCCGCTCCACCGCGTTCGAGGACGGAGGCGAGATCCCGCTCGTCCACACGTGCGAGGGCAAGGACACCTCGCCCGCGCTCGCGTGGTCGGGGATCCCGGCCGGCGCGAAGAGCCTCGCGCTCATCGTGGACGATCCGGACGCGCCGGACCCGAAGGCGCCCAAGATGACCTACGTGCACTGGGTGCTCTACGGGCTCGCGCCGGACGCGAAGGGCCTCCCGGAGGCCGCCCAGGCGAAGGCGCTGCCGGCGGGCGCGCGCGAGGGGACGAACGACTGGAAGCGGACCGGCTACGGCGGCCCGTGCCCGCCCATCGGGCGGCACCGCTACTTCTTCAAGCTGTATGCGCTCGACACCGAGCTGCCGGATCTCGGACACCCGACGAAGGCGAAGCTCGAGGCGGCGATGAAGGGGCACGTCCTCGAGGAGGCGCGGCTCATGGGGACGTACCAGAAGAAGAAGCCTTGAGCACCGCCTCGCCGCCGGCCTGGCCGCGCACGCGGGCGGAGCTCGAGGCGGCACAGGCGTCGCTCGGTCGGACGCGCCCGCCGCCGTGGCGGTGGGAGGGCGAGCGGCTCCGCGTCGCCGGCTGCGCCCTCGTCGCGGGGCGCGGGAGGACGGGAGGCGAGGGCGAGGACGGGTTCGCCGCCGCTGCGCTCGTGGAGGTGGGCGCCGGGGCGCCGTGCGTGCTCGTGTACGGGGACGCGAGCGGTCCTCTCGGCGCCGGGTTCGAGAGCGGGCTGCTCGCGCTGCGCGAGGGGCCGCTCCTCGCCGCGGCCGTCGCCGCCCTGCCCGAGCCCCCGGACGTGCTCCTCGTCCACGCGGCCGGGCGCGATCACCCGCGCGGCGCGGGGCTCGCCGTCATGCTGGGCGCGATCCTCGACGTGCCCTCGATCGGCGTGACGCAGAGACCGCTCGTCGCGGCGGGACCACCGCCGGAGGACCGCGCCGGCGCGCGGGCTCCGCTCGCACGCGACGGCGAGGAGCTCGCGTGCTGGCTGCGGATCCGCCGAGGCGTCCGGCCGATCGTGGCGCACGCGGCGTGGCGGACGACGCCCGACGTCGCGGCGGGCCTCGTCCTGGCGACGACGCTGGGCACCCTCATGCCCGAGCCGCTCCGGCGCGCGCGCGAGCGAGCCCGCGCCCTGCGGGACGGGCGCGCCGCGTGAACGGGCAGCGCCGCGCACCAGGATCAGCGCACGATCTCGCGCACGATCCCGTCCATCTGCTTCGGCACGAGGCCCGCGTCGTTCAGCACGCGGCCCCAGGTCGCCTGGCCACTCCGGACCTTCTGCACGAGCGGCACGGCCGGGGAGCCGAGCTTCCTCGAGAGGACGGTGGCGAGGATCGTCTCCTCCGTGGACGCGCCCGCCTGCCGCACCGCGCGCACGGCCTCCGCGCTCGCGCCGGCACGGCGGACGAGCACGTCGTCCACGGCGATCCCGGCGAGCTCTCGATCCGGCGCGCCGCGCGCGAGCGCGGCCGCGAACGGGCCGTCGAGCCCCTTCGCGCCCGCGAGCGCCGGCTTCCAGGCGCCCTTCGCGCCCTTCGCCTCGAGCAGCGCGCCCGCATCGCCGCCGGATCGCGCCGCGGCGAAGTGCGCGATCCACAGGTCCTCGGGCGCGGTCCCGGTCATCACCGCCTGGACGAGGCTCGCCTTGCCGGGACCGAACGCCGCGGAGAGGAGCGAGCTGCGCGTCGTCGCGAGGATGTACGGGTCGGCTGCGGCCGGGCGCTCGAGCTCGAAGGTGCGATCGCGGAAGCAGTGGCAGCCTGCCGTCGATTTCGTCCCGGCCCCCGGGGCCGCCTCTCCGCTGGCCGCCGTCTCCGCGCCCGGCTTCATGAGGTACGACTGCGCGAGCGCGGGCCCGGCCAGGGCGAGGGCGGCGACGAGTAGCGAACACCTGATGGGGATCATGCGCGCGGCAGCCTACCCGGGGAGCGGGGGCCAGGACAACGCGGCGGCGGTCAGCGCCGCCGGGCGGACGGGCAGGCGCACGCGCAGCGGGCGGGGAGGGTTTGCCGTCACGCGCGCGCCATACCTCGGCAGAGCTCCCGTCTCACGCGCGGCGCTGCCGCCGGCGACGGTCGTCCTCGCCCGCGCGGGCGCTTTCGCGGTACGGGTGGGCGATGGCCCGCGTCGAGATCGCGCTCCCGGACACGTTCCTCTTCCGCACCGAGCTCCCCGTCCGCATCGGCGACGTGAACTACGGCGGCCACCTCGGCAACGACGCCGTCCTCTCCATCGCGCACGAGGCGCGCGTCCGCTTCCTCGCGGCCCACGGCTTCACGGAGCTCGACGTGGCGGGCGCCGGGATCATCATGGTCGACGCGGCCATCGTGTACCGGGCCGAGGGCCGGTACGGCATGACGCTCGCGGTCGAGCTCGCCGCGGACGACGTCCGGACGCGCGGCTGCGATCTCCTGTACCGGATCGCGGACGTCGCGACGGGGCAGGAGATCGCGCGGGTGAAGACCGGGATCGTCTTCTTCGACTACGCGGCGCGCCGGGTCGTGACGATGCCCGCGGCGTTCCGCGAGGTGGTCGGCGCGCCCGCCCACCGAGCGTGAGGGGCGCGCCCGCCACCGCGCGCGGCCAGAGCGCCCGGGGCGGCAGGGCGCCGTCCCGGACGCTGCTCGCCGTCAGCGCACCCACCACGTCCAGTGCTGCGTCGCCGGCGCCGCCGTCGTCCCCGAGAACGCCGCCCCGTCCTCCACGCGGAACGGATCGTGCGAGTAGCAGCCGTTCGGGTCGTACCAGAACCCGACGCCGCCGTTCGCGGCGACGCACGCGTCGGCCGGGCCGGCCGGGCTGCCCGGCGCGGCGAACGGCATCCCGCGATCGCGCAGGAAGCAGCTCGTGGTGGACTGCGGCCCGCACAGCGCCTCGGCGACCGCGAGCGCGTTCTGGCCGGCGATGGCGTAGTCCGCGGCCAGCCTCGCCTTGCGGAGCCGCGCGACCTGCGTGACGCCGTCCGCGGAGAAGCGCAGGTACGCGTTCCGGAGGAGGGTGAGGCGGCGCAGCTCCTCGAGCGGGAACACGTACTGGTCCGAGAGCACCTTCGGCGCGACCACCGGGCTCCCCACGCCGGACGTGAGCCAGTCCGAGTAGGACTGCGTGTAGGCGAGGCTCGCCGGATACTCCGCCCCGCGCGTGGAGCGGAGGACCAGCGTCCAGCCGCCGCCGAGCGTGCGCATGTCGCAGTAGGCGGTGAGCGCGGAGGTCCCGTTCGGCGCGATGGGGTACGTGCCGGTGGGGAACTTGAGCCCGGTGCGCTTCAGCGCGACGCAGCTCGAGGCGGAGCACTTGCCGGCCACGCACGCGCCGGCGTTGCAGTCGGCGGGGGTCGTGCAGGTCCGGCCCAGCGGACACTGCGGGCAGGTCCCGCCGCAGTCCACGTCGCTCTCGCTCCCGTTCTTCACGGCGTCCGTGCAGGCCGGCGCGCGGCACACGCCGCTCACGCAGACCCGCGAGGCGCAGTCCGACGCGGTGGCGCAGGCCCGGCTCGCGCCGCAGTCCGGGCACGTGCCGCCGCAGTCCACGTCGCTCTCGCTCCCGTTCTTCGTCCCGTCGGCGCAGGTCGCCGGCGTGCAGACGCCGCCCGTGCAGACGCTCGACGCGCAGTCGCTCCCGATCCCGCAGCCGCCGCCGTCTCCGCACGGAGCGCAATCCGGGCCGCCGCAGTCGAGGCCGGTCTCGCCCGGATCGGGCTGGCCGTTCGTGCAGGTCGGGGCGACGCACACGCCGCTCGCGCAGACTCCGGAGGCGCAGTCCGCGTCGCTCGCGCAGCCCTCGCGGTTCGCGCAGGCGGCGCAGGTACCGCCGCCGCAGTCCTTGCCGGTCTCCGCCCCGTTCTTCACGCCGTCCGTGCAGGTCGGGGGCTGGCAGACGTTCCCGGTGCACACGCCGGACGCGCAGTCAGGGCCGGCGTTGCAGGGCCCGCCGTCCGCGCACCCGGCGCAGGAGCCGCCGCAGTCCACGCCGGTCTCGAACCCGTTCCTCACCTGATCGGCGCAGGTCGGGGCCTGGCAGGCGCCGTCCGCGCAGATGCCGGAGGTGCAGTCCGTGCCGGTCGCGCACTGGTAGCCCGTCGTGCAGGCATTGCAGGTCGGTCCGCCGCAGTCCACGTCCGTCTCGGCGCCGTTCTTCACGCCGTCGCTGCAGGTCGGGGCCTGGCAGGCGTTGCCGGCGCAGACGCCGGAGGAGCAGTCCTCGGGGGTGATGCAGGCCCCGCCGTCGCCGCAAGGAGCACACGACCCGCCGCAGTCGACGTCCGTCTCGTCGCCGTCCAGCCGCCCGTTCCCGCAGAACTGCGGGTAGCAGACGCCGGCGATGCACTTCCCCGAGGCGCAGTCGGCGGGAGCCCCGCAGGAGAACCCGTCGACGCAGCCCGCGCACGCGCTGCCGCCGCAGTCCACGTCGCTCTCGTCGCCGTTCTTCACGAGGTCCGTGCAGGACGGCGCCTGGCACGCGCCGCCGGTGCACACCTGCGAGGCGCAGTCGGCCGGGACGCCGCAGGCCTGCCCCGCGCCGCACGGCGGGCAGGTGCCGCCGCAGTCGGTGCCGGTCTCGTCCCCGTTCAGCTTCCCGTCGGTGCAGCTCGGAGCCACGCAGATGCCGCCGGCGCAGGTGCCCGAGGCGCAGTCGGCACCGCTGCCGCACCCGCCGCCGTTCGGGCACGAGGCGCAGGTGGGCCCGCCGCAGTCGGTGCCGGTCTCGTCACCGTTCCTCACCAGATCGCCGCAGGTCGGCGCGGCGCACGCGCCGGACACGCACACGCCGGACGCGCAGTCCCCCGCGCCCTCGCAGCCCGCGCCGTCCGGGCAGGGCGCGCAGGCGCCGCCGCAGTCCACGTCGGACTCGGCGCCGTTGGTCACGCCGTCCGAGCAGGTCGGCGCGGCGCACGCGCCGCCCGAGCAGACGCCGGAGTCGCAGTCGCCCGGCACGGTGCAGGCGCCGCCGCTCGGGCACGGCGCGCAGGCGCCGCCGCAGTCCACGTCGGACTCGCCGCCGTCGCGCACGCCGTCCGTGCAGGAGGGTGGGCTGCACACCTCCCGCACGCAGAGGTTCGGCGCGGAGCAGGTCTCGCTGCAGGGCTTCGGGTCATTCCTCGGGCTCGAGCTGGAACAGGCCGCGACGAGCGCGGCGAGCATCAGGCCGGCGAGCGATCTCGACTGCATGCTTCCCCCAATGTCCCGGCACACGGCCGGCGAAGGCTGGATGGCTCGGAAGGTAGGCAGCGGTGCAGGCGGGCGCCTGTCGCCCGTCCGACGGACCCGCACCGGGGGTGGACCCCCGGCCCGTGTCCGGCCGGCGAGTGACTCACGGTGACTGTGGCGAGCGATCTACCGCGAACGCCCGACCCTCCATGGGGAGGGTCTCCGCGAGGGCGGCGCGCACGAAGAGTCGCACCCTCTGCGTGAGCTTGCCCCGAGCGGCGCAGCGCGCTGCGATGTCGGGTCGGGAGGAAGACGATGCCGAGAGCGAAGGAGCTGAAGATCCGCGTGCCCAGCCGGCCGGGCATGCTGGGAGAGATCGCCGCCGCGCTGGGCGAGAAGCAGGTGAACCTGCGCGCGGTGAACGCCTGGGTCGAGGGGAACGAGGGCGTCGTGCGGATGGTGGTGGACCGCGCGGCCGCTGCGAAGCGCGTGCTCGCGAAGCGCGGCTGGCCGGCCGAGGAGCAGGAGGTCCTGGAGCTCGAGCTGCCCGACAAGCCGGGCGCCCTCGGACGCGCGGCGACCGCGATCGGCAAGGCCGGCGTGGACATCACCCACGTGTTCATCGGGACGGCGCCCGCCCGGAAGACCACCGTCTTCTTCGGCGTCACCGATCTCAAGACTGCGCTGAAAGCAGTCCGATAAACGGGGGACTGCGTCCCCCGCCCCGCCGAGCGAAGCTCGTCGGGGCCCCACCCCGGCTCGCCGGGTCCCGTGCGCCGCCGCGAGCGGCGTCGCCCCCTGCCCGGGGGGGCCCCCGGGCGCGCGCGGGGGCCGGGGCCCCGCGGGGCGGGGGGGCGCGGCCCCGGGGGCCCCGCCCCGGCGGGCTCGCTACGCTCGCCTGTTCGCGAATCGTTTAGGTGATGGTCACGCCCGCCCGAGCTTCCGGTAGAGCGTCGTCCTGCCGATGCCGAGCCGGCGGGCGGCCTCGGTCTGGTTGCCGCCGCACTCGGCGAGCACGCGCTCGACGTGCGCCCGCTCCAGCGCGTCGCGCGCCGCGCGCAGATCCGCGCTGGAGGCCGCGGGGGCGGGGACGGGGTGCTCGAAGACCTCGGGCATCGCGGCGCGCAGCTCCTCCTCGGGGATCCGGGTCCGGGGGCCGCGATCGACGAACAGCGCGGCGACGCGCTCTAGCACGTTCTCGAGCTCGCGCACGTTGCCGGGCCAGCCGTAGCCCGCGAGGCGCGGCAGGACGAGCGCCAGCGCGCGGCGGTGCGCGTCGGGTTCCCCGTGCCGGAGCAGCGCGCGCTTGAGGAGGTCGGAGGCGATCTCCTGCACGTCGTCGCCGCGCTCGCGCAGCGGCGGGATGTGCAGGGGGAGGATGGCGAGGCGGTAGAAGAGGTCCTCGCGGAACTCCCCGCGCCCGACCGCGCCGCGCAGGTCCCGGTGCGTCGCCGCGATCACGCGGACGTCCACGGGCGTCGGGTCGTTCGAGCCGAGGCGCAGCACCTGCCGCTCCTGCAGGACGCGCAGGAGCCGGGTCTGGAGCGTGGTCGGCACGTCGCCGATCTCGTCGAGGAAGATCGTCCCGGTGTGCGCCGCCTCGAAGAGCCCCGGCCTCCCGCCGCGGCGGGCGCCCGTGAAGGCGCCCTCCTCGTGCCCGAACAGCTCGGCCTCGAGCAGCGTCTCCGGGAACGCCGCGCAGTTCACCGCCACGAACGGCCGGTCGCGCCGCCGGCTCGCGCGGTGGATGCCCTGCGCGACCATCTCCTTGCCGGTGCCGCTCTCGCCGGTGATGAGCACGGTCGCGTCGCTGCGCGCGTAGCGCTCGGCGAGCGCGCGCACGCGCGCGATGGCGGGCGAGGTCCCGAGGATGCCGGCGAGGTCGAAGCGGGCGACGAAGCGGGGCGGGCGGTGCTCGGAGCGCAGGCCGCGCTCGAGCCGCTGGATGGCGGCGGAGTCCTGACAGGTGAGGAGCGCGCCGCGCTGCACGCCCGCCTCGCGCAGGGGCAGCCGGCTCACCACCAGCGTGCGGCCGCCGAGCCGCTGGACGACGTCGAGCTCCGGGGTGCCGGTCTCGAGCACGCGCGCGAGCGACAGCTCCGGCGCGATCGCCGACAGGCGGCGGCCGGTGACCTCCGCGCTCGTCACCCCGAGGACCCGCTGCAGCGCCGGGTTGAGCGACTGGATCCGCTCGTCCCCGTCCACCGCGAGGACCCCCAGGTCGAGGTGGCGGAGGACGCGCTCGACCTCGAGCCGCTTGGCCTCCGCGGCCCGGGCGATGCGGGCGACCTCCGCGGCGTGGCGGATCGCCTCCGAGAGCGAGTCCTGCCCGTAGAGCAGCACCGCCGGCAGGCCCTGGCGCTCGGCGAAGTCGCACACCGGCCCGGGGCCGACGATCACCCCGAACCCCTGCGCGGCGAGGTCCGCCACGTGCGCCTTCACGTCCTCCGGCGTGACGTAGGGCCGCTGCTCGATGACGAGGTCGCTCATGAGGCCGGCGCTCTGCTCGATCCCCGCGACGACGCGCCGGAAGTTCACGACGCCGATGCGGTTCGAGAGCTTGCGGGCCTGCACGAGCGCCTGGAGCGCGTCCACCGTGGAGGCCATCACCACCACCACCGGCACGTCCGCGTGGTCCCGCAGGTACGCGCCGTTGGCGCCGGCCGCGACGAACGCGTCCACCTCCTCGCCCGCCTCGACGAGCGACCGCGCCACCTGCAGCGCCTCCTCGAAGCCCTTGTCGAAGACGCGGACCTCCGCCACGTTCGCGAGGAGCGGAGCGACGCTCTCGAAGACGTGGCGCAGGCGGCTCGTGCTGAACGCCCAGACGATGGGGCGGCGGTCCGCGTCGGCGGCCATCGGGCTCCTCCTCGGGTTCGCGACGCTCCCGGCCCAGCGCCGGCGGTGTACCGGGTTCGGAGCATACCTGTTCCGCGTGCGGTGCACCGAGGCGCCGCCCCGTCGGGGGCCTGATGGCCGCGCCCGCAAGGCGATCGTCCGCGAACCCGCAGGGTTGTACCCAGGTGCGCCCGATGGCCGCGTGCGGGTGCGCTGGATGCAATGGAGCCGATCGCGTCCGAGCCGCTCCCGCCCCGGGGGCGGCTCGGGATGAACCGAAGGTGTAGCGCGATGCGCGGACACGCACGCGAAGACCCGCCACCAGGGAGAGCGACCATGGAACGGATCGAGAAGGTGGCGGTGCTCGGGTCGGGGGTGATGGGGGCGACGATCGCCGCCCAGCTCGCGAACGCCGGGCTCCGCGTGCTCCTGCTGGACATCGTCCCGAGGGAGCCGACCGCGGAGGAGCGCGCGGCGGGGCTCGGGCTCTCGGACCGGCCGGTGCGCGACCGGCTCGCCGCGGCCGCGCGGGCCGGGCTCGAGAAGCTCTCGCCCGCGCCGCTCTACCTGCCCGCGTACGCGGCGCGCATCGAGGTGGGCAACCTCGAGGACGACCTGCCGCGCCTCCGCGACTGCGACTGGGTGATCGAGGTCGTCCTCGAGAACCTGGAGGTGAAGCGGGCCCTCCTCGCGCGCCTCGCCCCGCACCTCAGGCCCGACGTGGTGCTCTCGACGAACACGAGCGGGCTCTCGGTGAACGCGCTCGCGGAGGCGCTCCCCGAGCCGCTCCGGCCGCGCCTGCTCGTCACCCACTTCTTCAACCCCCCGCGCTACATGCGGCTCGTCGAGCTCGTCTCCTCGCGCTACACCGACCCGGCGGTCGTCGCGCGGATGGCGGAGCTCATCCGCGTGCGGCTCGGGAAGGGCATCGTCACCGCCAAGGACACGCCGAACTTCGTCGCCAACCGGATCGGCGTGTTCTCGCTGTGCAACGCCATCCACCACATGGTGGAGCTCGGCCTCACCGTGGAGGAGGTCGACGCGGTCGCCGGGCCGGCCACCGCGCGCCCGAAGAGCGCGGCCTTCCGCACCGCCGACCTCGTCGGCCTCGACACCCTCGCCCACGTCGCGCGGAACTCGTACGAGCTGTTGCCGGGGGACGAGCGCCGCGCCTCCTTCCTCCTGCCCGAGTTCGTCGAGGGGATGATCCAGCGCGGGCTGCTCGGCAATAAGACGAAGGGCGGCTTCTTCAAGAAGACGAAGGGGCAGGAGGGGAGCCAGGTCCTCTTCTTCGACCACCGCTCGGGCGAGTACGTCCCGGCGAGGAAGCCGCGGTTCCCGTCGGTGGAGGCGGCGAAGGGGATCGACGACCCGGGGAAGCGCCTCCGCGCCGTGCTCGCCGGCAACGATCCGGCCGCGACGTTCGCGTGGCGGAGCCTGCGCGACACCCTCCTCTACGCCTTCGCCCGGATCCCGGAGATCGCGGACGACGTGGTGAACGTCGACGCCGCGATGCGCTGGGGCTTCGGCTGGGAGCTCGGGCCCTTCGAGATGATGGACGCGATCGGCGTCGCCGAGCTCGTGCGGCGCGCCGAGGCGGACGGCGTGAAGGTCCCGGCCGCCCTGTACGGCGTGCCGTCCTTCTACTCGGAGGAGGGCGGGAAGCGGCGGTTCGTCGACCTCGCCCACGGCGGCGGCTGGCTGGAGGTGCCGCGGCCGGCGGACCACCTCGACCTCACCGTGCTCGCGAAGGCGGGCGCGGTCGTGGAGCGGAACGCGGGCGCGTCGGTCCTGGATCTCGGTGACGGCGTCTTCTGCCTCGAGTTCCACACCAAGATGAACGCCATCGGCAACGACGTGCTCGCCATGGTCCACGAGGCGCTGCGGCGCGCCGAGACGGAGGGCCAGGGGCTCGTCATCGCGAACCAGGGCCAGGCGTTCTCGGCCGGCGCGAACCTGATGCTCGTGGCGATGGCCATCGCGGAGGGCGCCTACGACGAGATCGCGCTCACCGTGCGGGCGTTCCAGCGGGCCATGATGGCGGTGAAGTACGCGCGGGTGCCGGTGGTGGCCGCGCCGCACGGGCTCGCGCTCGGCGGCGGCTGCGAGGTCTGCCTGCACGCCACCGCGATGAACCCCCTCGCCGAGACGTACATGGGGCTCGTGGAGATCGGCGTCGGGCTCCTGCCCGCCGGCGGCGGCACGAAGGAGCTCGCGCTCCGCGCCATCCGGCTCGCGGAGCAGTACGAGACGGACGTCTCTCCCTTCCTGTTCAAGCACTTCACCACCATCGCCACCGCGAAGGTGAGCGCCTCCGCCGACGAGCTCCGCGGCATGGGGCTCCTCCGGCCGGGCGACGGCGTCACGCTCTCGCCGGACCGGCTGGTGCACGACGCGAAGGCGCGCGTCCTCGCGCTCGCCGCGAACCACCGCCCGGGCGAGCCGGCGACGGACCTGAGGGCGCCGGGCCGGAGCGTCGCCGCGAGCCTCGCCACCCAGCTCTGGAACATGCGGATGGGCGGCTTCATCACCGAGTACGAGGAGAAGCTCGGGAAGACGATCGCCGGCGTCATCACCGGGGGCGACGTCCCCGCCGGCACCGCCGTCACCGAGCAGTGGCTGCTCGACCTCGAGCGGGAGGCCTTCCTGCGCCTCTGCGGCGAGCGGAAGACCCTCGAGCGGATCCAGCACATGCTGAAGAAGGGCAAGCCGCTCCGCAACTGAACGACGGCAAGAGGTGATCGCCATGAGTGGAGCCTACGTCCTCGCCGCAGTCCGCACCCCCGGCTGCAAGGCCAAGAAGGGAAAGCTCCGGGACGTCCGCCCGGACGACCTCGCCGCGACGGCGATCCGCGCGCTCCTCGAGCGCGCGCGGGTCGAGCCGCACGCCGTCGAGGACGTCATCATGGGCTGCGCCTTCCCGGAGGGCGAGCAAGGCATGAACCTGGGCCGCGTCGCGGCGCTGCGCGCGGGCCTGCCGGTGGAGGTCCCCGGCCAGACGGTGAACCGCTTCTGCGCCTCGGGCCTCCAGGCGATCGCGACCGCCGCCGAGCGGATCCTGGCCGGCCACGCCGACGCCATCGTCGCGGGCGGCGCGGAGAGCATGAGCCTCGTCCCGATGGGCGGCGCGAAGTTCAGCGCGAACCCCGGGCTCGCCGCGGACTGGCCGGAGTCCTACGCCGCGATGGGTGTCACCGCCGAGCTCGTCGCCTCGCGCTACCGCGTCTCGCGCGAGGACCAGGACGCGCTCGCGGCGGAGAGCCACGCGCGCGCCGCGGCCGCCCAGGCGAAGGGGCTGTTCGCGGGCGAGCTCGCCCCGGTGGACGTCGAGCGGGTGGCGCTCGTGGGCGGCAAGCTGGAGCGCCGGCAGGAGCGGGTGGACGCGGACGACGGCGTCCGCGCCGACACGACGCGAGAGGGGCTCGCGCGGCTCAAGCCCGCGTTCAAGGTGGACGGGAGCGTCACGGCCGGGAACGCCTCGCAGATGACCGACGGCGCGGCCGCGGTCCTGGTGGTGTCGGAGGCGTTCCTCGCCCGCACGAAGCTCACGCCGCTCGGCCGGTTCGTCTCGTACGCGGTGAAGGGCGTGCCGCCGGAGATCATGGGCGTCGGCCCGATCGAGGCCATCCCGGCCGCGCTCGCGCGGGCGGGCGTCCGCCAGGCGGACGTCGGGCAGGTGGAGCTCAACGAGGCCTTCGCGGTGCAGGCCCTCACCTGCGTGCGCGCGCTCGGCCTCGACCCGGCGCGCGTGAACCCGACGGGCGGCGCCATCGCCCTCGGCCACCCGCTCGGCTGCACCGGCGCCAAGCTCACCGCGACGCTGCTGCACGGGCTCGCGCGGACGGGAGAGCGCTACGGGATCGTGTCGATGTGCATCGGCGGCGGGATGGGCGCGGCGGCGGTCTTCGAGCGCGCCTAGCGACGCGCGGCTTCGTACAGGGCATCCGGAGGTGACCATGGCGGCGAGACTCTTCAAGGGCGCGGAGTACCTCATCACCGAGGCGACGAAGGACGACGTCTTCACGCCGGAGGACTTCACGGAGGAGCAGCGGCAGATCGCGCACACCGCGGACCAGTTCGTCCGCGACGACGTGACGCCCGTGCTCGACCGGCTCGAGCACCAGGAGCCGGGGCTCTCCGCCGCGCTCATGCGCAAGGCGGGCGAGGCGGGCCTGCTCATGATCGACGCGCCGGAGGCGTACGGCGGGCTCGCGCTCGACAAGGCGACGAGCATGCTCGCCGCGGAGCGCATGGGCGCGGCCGGCGCGTTCTCCGTGTCCTACGCGGCGCACAGCGGCATCGGCACGCTGCCCCTCGTGTACTACGGGACCGAGGCGCAGAAGGACCGGTACCTCTCCAAGCTCGTGACGGGCGAGTGGAGCGCGGCGTACTGCCTGACGGAGCCGGAGGCGGGGAGCGACGCGCTCGGCGGGAAGACCACCGCGACGCTCACGCCCGACGGCAAGCACTACGTCCTCGACGGCACGAAGCAGTTCATCACGAACGGCAGCTTCGCCGATCTCTTCACGGTCTTCGCGCGCATCGACAAGAAGCACTTCACCGCCTTCCTCGTCGAGCGATCGACGCCGGGCCTCACGGTCGGCCCGGAGGAGAAGAAGCTCGGCATCAAGGGCTCCTCGACGACCTCGGTCATCTTCGAGGGCGCCCAGGTGCCGGTCGAGAACGTGCTCGGCGAGATCGGCAAGGGGCACAAGATCGCCTTCAACGTGCTCAACGTCGGCCGCTTCAAGCTCGGCGCGGCGGTGACCGGCGCGGCGAAGCTGGCGTTCAGGACCGGCGCCGCGTACGCGAACGCGCGCAAGCAGTTCGGCGTGCCCATCGCCCGCTTCGGCGCCATCCAGGAGAAGCTCGCGGACCTCACCGCGGGCATCTTCGCCGCGGAGTCGCTCGTGTACCGGCTCGCCGGGCTCATCGACGATCGGCTCGCCACCATCCCGAAGGACACCGCGGGCTACTACGAGGCCTACCAGCAGGGCATCGAGGAGTACGCGATCGAGTGCGCGATCGCGAAGGTGTTCTGCAGCGAGGTGCTCGCCGACGTGGTCGACGAGGTGGTCCAGATCCACGGCGGCTACGGGTTCATCCAGGAGTACCCGGCGGAGAAGTACTACCGGGACGAGCGCATCAACCGGATCTTCGAGGGCACCAACGAGATCAACCGGCTCCTCGTGCCGGGCACCATCCTGCGCCGCGCGATGAAGGGCGAGCTGCCCCTGCAGCGGGAGGCGATGAAGGCGCTGGAGGGGCTCATGACGCCCTCCCTCGACGAGCTCGATCCCTCGCTGCCCTTCGCGGCCGAGCGGGCCGTGCTCGGCGGCCTCAAGAAGACCTTCCTCGTGGTGTCAGGCGCCGCCGTCCAGCGGTACGCGGAGGGGCTCAAGGACGAGCAGGAGGTGCTGCTCGCGCTCGCGGACGTGGCCATCCAGATCTTCGCGATCGAGAGCGCGCTCCTCAGGGCGGAGAAGATCTCGCCGCGCCTGACGGAGTCGCTGCGCGCGGACGCGGCGGCCGCCGTGAAGGTGCACACCTTCGCGGCCGTCGAGAAGATCGCCGCCGCCGCCCGCCGGGCCGCGTTCTACGTCGCCGAGGGAGACACGCTCACGGTCCTCCTCGGCGGCATCCGCCGGTACACGAAGTACGACGCCACCGGCCTGCTCCCCGCGAAGCGGCGGCTCGCCGCCGCCGCGCTCGAGTCCGAGCGCTACCCGCTCTGAACGACGGTTCGCGATTCGGATCACGCCGTCCACCGCAGAGGAGAACTGCCGAGATGCCCCTCAAGCTGCTCGTCACCGTGAAGCGCGTCGAGGACCCGGAGTCGAGGATCAGGGCGAGGCCGGACGGGACCGGCATCGTCACCGACGGCGTGAACTACAAGATGAACCCCTTCGACGAGATCGCCGTCGAGGAGGCCCTGCGGCTCAAGGAGAAGCACGGCGGCGAGGTGGTCGTGGCGAGCATCGGCGGGGCGGCGGCGATGGTCGAGCTCCGCGCCGCGCTCGCGATGGGCGCCGATCGCGGCCTCCTCGTCCGTCACGACGGCGCGCTCGACCCGGGGGTGGGCTCGGCGCTGCTCCAGGCGCTCGTCGCGCAGGAGCGGCCCGACCTCGTCCTGCTCGGCAAGCAGGCCATCGACGACGATCAGAACCAGACCGGCCAGATGCTCGCCGCGCGCCTCGGCTGGCCGCAGGCGACGTTCGCCTCCAAGAAGGAGAGCCTCGAGAGCGAGGCCGAGCAGAAGAAGCAGCCCGGCGTGGTCCTCGCGGCGGACGGCGGGCGCGCCCTCGTCGTGCGGGAGGTGGACGGCGGCGTCGAGACGCTCGACGTCGCGCTGCCGGCGGTCGTGACGGTGGACCTCCGGCTCAACAAGCCGCGCTTCGCGTCGCTGCCCGGGATCATGAAGGCGAAGAAGAAGGAGGTGCGCGAGATCCCCGCGGCCTCGCTCGGCGTGGAGCTCGCGCCGGCGGTGGTGGTGCGGCGGCTCTTCGACCCGCCGCGGCGGCAGGCCGGCGTGAAGGTCGCCGACGTCGCCGAGCTGTGGACCCGCCTTCACGCCGAGGCGAAGGTCCTCTAGGGCCTTCGAGCGCGCCATGTCGAACGTCCTCGTCGTCGCCGAGCAGTCCCGCGGCACCCTCAGGAAGGCCACCCTGTCCGCGCTCACCGCCGCGCGAGAGGTGGCGCGCCGCACCGGCGGAACGGTGAGCGCGCTCGTCCTCGGCAGCGGCGCCGCCGCGGCCGCGGAGGAGCTCGCCGCGCACGGCGTCGCGGTCCGCCTCGCCGACGCGCCCGTGCTGGCGCACCCGCTCGCGGAGGCGCACGCGCCGGTGGTCGCGGACGCGGCGCGGGTGGCCGGCGCGAGCTGGATCGTCACGGCCGCGACCGCGTACGGAAAGGATCTCCTGCCCCGGGCTGCGGTCGCGCTCGGCGCGGCGGTCGCGACCGAGGTCCTCGCCGTCGCGGGCGAGGGGGCGGAGATCCTGCTCCGCCGGCCGATGTGGGCCGGGAACGTCATCGCGGAGGTGGAGCTCCGCGGGACGGTGAAGGCGTTCAGCGTGCGCCCGACGGAGTTCGCGCCGGCGGCGCGGGCGCCGGGCGGTTCGGTCACGCCGCTGCCGGTCTCGGTGGACGCGGCCTCGCTCCGGACGCGCTTCGTGGAGCTGCAGGAGGTGAAGAGCGAGCGGCCCGAGCTCACCGACGCGCGCGTGGTCGTCGCGGGCGGCCGGGGCACCCGGGGCGACTTCGGCCCGCTCTCCGGGCTCGCCGACGACCTCGGCGCGGCGGTGGGCGCCTCCCGCGCGGCGGTCGACGCCGGCTGGGTGCCGAACGACTGGCAGGTGGGGCAGACCGGCAAGGTGGTCGCGCCGGAGCTCTACGTCGCCGCGGGGATCTCGGGCGCGATCCAGCACGTCGCGGGCATGAAGGGGGCGAAGGTGATCGTGGCGATCAACAAGGACGCGGACGCGCCCATCTTCCAGATCGCCGACTACGGCCTCGTCGCGGACCTGTTCCAGGCGGTGCCAGCCCTGCGCGAGCGCCTCAAGGCCGGGTAGGGCGACCGCCGCGCCCCCGGACGGGACGGCTCACTCGCTCGGGAGCAGGTCGAGCTGCGAGGGGGGAACGCCGCGGGCGACGCCGTGCCCGGCGAGGATCGCCATCCGCCGCCGCTCGAAGCGCCGCTGCCGCTCGGCGCGCACGCGCTCCAGCATCGAGCGGGCGCTCTCGACGTCGGCGTACACGTCCGGGACCTCGCGGCCCAGGAGCCGGTCCCGCCGCCGGAGGTACGCCTCCTCCGCCGCGAGGTGATCGACCTCGAGATCCTCGATCTCGACGGCGAGCCGCTCCTCCGCGTCCATCGCGCGGAGCGCGTCGCGCTGCTCCGCGGTCATCATCCGGATCCTCTCCAGCACACCCATGACGCTCTCCGGTCACGCCCCACCACCGCGCTCCTGCCACTCGGGATCAAGCTAGGGGGGCCTCCCGGGCGCGCAAGGGCGCTCGTGTGGGGAAGTCAAAGAAATGACGCCGGGAGCCCCGAAGGAGTTCGCGGGCCGGCCGCTGTCAGGGAGGGCGGATAGCCTCGGGACATCAGCGGTCGCCCTCGGGCGCCGCGAGCGACATTCACTGACGGTCGATGCCATCGCATGCGGCCGGGTGGGCGTGCGCGCGCCGCGGTCGCGCGCCTGGCGCGTCGCCTGAGGCGACGTGCCCCGGGCGGATTGGACCCGGGGCCGGCCGCACTCCCGGTCGCTGCGCGTCGACGCAGACGCTGCGCGCGTCGGCCGACGCGCCGAACCCATTGGAAAGACGGGCTCGATTCCACGGTCAACGCGCGCCCGGCCTCGGAGCCGCTCATCGGTACGGGTCTTCCAAGCGCGCAGGTCCTGCACCCCACGACCGGAGCGCCCATGAAACGCCTGCTGGGAAGCCTCACCATCGTCACGAAGCTCCGCATCGTCGTGGGCGCGAGCGCCGTGGCGCTCGCCGCGCTCGTCTGGCAGGCCGTGCGCGTCGTCGAGTCGCGCATGCTGGAGGAGCGCGAGGCGAAGGTCCGGGCCGCCGTCGAGACGGTGCACGGGGTGCTCCGCGAGCAGGCCCGCCTCGCGGAGGAGGGACGCATCCCCGTGGCCGAAGCGCAGGCGGCCGCGATCCGGACGATCCGCGCGCTGCGCTACGAGGGGAACGAGTACTTCTGGGTGAACGACCTCGCCCCGCGCATGATCGTCCATCCGATGAGGCCGGAGCTCGACGGAAAGGACCTCGCGAGCGAGGTCGATCCCAGCGGCAAGCGGCTCTTCGTCGAGTTCGTGGACACCGCGAGGCGCCACGGCGCCGGAATGGTCGCCTACCTGTGGCCCAAGCCGGGCTCGCGCGACCCCGTCCGCAAGGTCTCGTACGTGAAGCTTTTCGAGCCGTGGGGCTGGATCGTCGGCTCGGGCGTCTACGTCGACGATCTCGAGGCGGCGGCGGCGCTCGAGGCACGGCGGATCGCCGGCGCGGCGCTCGCGATCGTCCTCGTCCTCTTCCTCGGTGCGGCGATCGTGGTGCGCAGCATCACCGGGCCGCTCGCCGGGGCCATCCGGGTGGTGGAGCGGGTCGCCCGCGGCGACCTGCGCGAGGCGGTGGCGGTCACCCGTCGCGACGAGCTCGGCAGGCTCCAGGCGGCGATGGCCGGGATGGCGGACAAGCTCGCGGTGGTCATCGCCGAGGTGCGCGCGGGCTCGGAGGCGCTCGGGGGCGCCTCGCAGCAGGTCTCCGAGACGTCGCAGCTCCTGTCGCAGGGCACGGGCGAGCAGGCCGCGAGCGTGGAGGAGACGACCGCCTCCCTCGAGGAGATGAACGCGTCGATCGCCCGGAACGCGGAGGGCGCGCGGGAGACCGCCGCCGCGGCCACCGCGGGCGCGGCGCGGGCGGAGGAGGGCGGGCGCGCGGTCGCCGAGACGGTGCAGGCGATGAAGGCGATCACCGAGCGGATCTCCGTCGTCGAGGAGATCGCCTACCAGACGAACCTGCTCGCGCTGAACGCGGCCATCGAGGCAGCCCGCGCGGGCGAGCACGGCCGGGGGTTCGCGGTGGTCGCCGCGGAGGTGCGCAAGCTCGCCGAGCGCGCGCAGAAGGCGGCGAAGGAGATCGGCTCGCTCGCGGGCTCGAGCGTGGCGGTGGCGGAGCGCTCGGCCTCGCTCATCCGCGAGCTCGTGCCGGGCATCCGGAGCACCGCGGAGCTGGTGCAGGAGGTGGCCGCGGCCTCCCAGCAGCAGGCGGCGGGGGTCGAGCAGGTCTCGAGAGCGATGGCGATCGTGGATCAGACGACCCAGCGAAACTCGGCCGCCGCGGAGGAGCTCTCCTCCACCGCCGAGGAGATGGCCGCGCAGGCGGCGTCCCTCCAGCAGCTCGTCGGCTTCTTCCGGGTGCGGGAGGGGCTCGAGCGCGCCGCGACGCCGAAGGCGAAGCCCGCGCCGAAGGTCCTGGCGCAGCCGGCGCCGCCGCCTCCGCCCGCCGCGAGCCGTCCGGCGCTCGAGGACGGCGCCGGCTGGGTCGCGTGGCGCTCCGGCGCCGCGACCGACGCAGAGCCGCGGTCCCTCCCCAGGGCGAGGACGGGCTCGTAGCGCTCGCCGGGGCGGAGCGCGCCCGTGTCGAGACGGCGGCGCGCCGGCGAGGGTGCCCGAGCGCGCGCTCACGGGCGGGCGCGCGGGCGCGCCCTCGCCGGGGTGAACCCGCCCAGGCGAGTGCACGCGGCCGGCGGGGGTGAGAGGAGTGCCTCGAGGACGCGGGCGGGGGCTTCGAGGTGGCCGGCAGGCCGTACGACGTGACGCTGTTCGGCGCGACCGGCTTCACCGGCCGGCTGGCGGCGCGCTACCTGTCGGAGCACGCGCCGCCCGGGCTACGCTGGGCGGTCGCCGGCCGCAGCGGCGCACGGCTCGAGCTCGTGAAGGCGGAGGCGCACGCGAGCGGGCTCGTCGTCGCGGACAGCGCGGATCCCGGGTCGATCGACGCGATGGCCGCCGGCACCCGCGTGCTCGCCACGACCGTCGGTCCCTTCGCGCACCACGGCGGGCCGGTGGTGGACGCGTGCGTCCGGCACCGCGTCGACTACGTGGACATCACGGGCGAGACCGCGTGGGTGCGCGGCCTGGTCGATCGCCACCACGAGGCCGCCGCGCTCGCGGGCACGCGCATCGTGCCGTTCTGCGGGTTCGACTCGGTCCCCTCCGATCTCGGCGCGCTCCTCGTCGCGTCGTTCATCCGGGATCGCTGGGGGCAGGACACGAGGCGCGTGAGCGCGAGCTTCGCGCTCCGGGGCGGCTACGGCGGCGGGACGCTCGCCACGGTGCTCCACTCGGCCGAGACGGGCGAGCTCGTCGTCGGCCGCGACGTGCTGCTCCTCAACCCGGCGGAGCACCGGACCGGCGCCGAGCGGGCGCGCAGCGCCGACCTCTTCGCCGTCCGGCGCGACCCGGTCCGGCAGGTCTGGCTCGCGCCGTTTCCGATGGCGCGGGTGAACACCCGCGTCGTGCGGCGCTCCAACGCGCTCCTCGAGGCGGTCGGGCGCGGCTACGGCCCGGAGTTCGCCTACGAGGAGGCCGCCGAGTACCGCTCTCGCCTCGGCGCAGAGGCGGCGCGGCTCGGGCTCCGCCTCTTCGAGCGCGCGCTCGCGGCGGAGCGGGTGCGGGCGCTCCTGCGCCGCTTCGGACCGGCGCCCGGAGAGGGCCCCTCGCCGGCGGCACGCGAGCTCGGGGCCATGCGGCTGCGGCTCGTCGGTGAGGCGGCCTCCGGGCGGAAGGTGCTCGCGACGCTGCGCGCCCGCGGGGATCCCGGCAGCCGGGTGACCGTCATGACGCTCTGCGAGGCGGCGCTCGCCCTCGCCACCCAGCGCGAAGCGCTCCCGCGCGCGCCGGCGGGCGGCGTGCTCACGCCCGCGACCGCGGTCGGGCTCCTGCTGCTCGATCGGCTGGAGGCGGCGGGGCTCCAGGTCGAGGTGGGGCCCGTGGTGCGCACGTGAGCCGTGAGGTCGAGCGAGCGGGGCGGCGGCCCGCAGGCACGGACGGGCCGTTGAAGGCGTACCGGTGGGTCCCTAGGGGTGAAGGGATGCCCCTCGCGTGGATGCCCCTCGTCGCCGTGCTCGCCAGCAGCGCCTCGAGCGCTGGCGGCGTCGTGCTCCGCCCGCTCGAGCGACAGCTCGTCGCCCCCTCCGCAGCGCTCCGGCTCGCCGCCTCCGGCGCCGCGACCCGCCCGGCCGCGGGGGACGCCGCCGCGCCGCCCGCGTGCGTCGGCGACGTGTGCCAGCCGCGCGTGTCCGTGCCGGGCTACGAGCCGCGGGTGTCGTCCCGCGGGAAGCGGACGGAGCTCGCGGCGCACCTCCTCTCCCGCGCGCACATCGAGCCGCTCGCGAGCGTGGCGAGCTTCCTCGTGGTCACCGGCCTCCGCCTCGACTTCACCCCGGGGGCGCTCGAGAGCGGGCTCTCGCGCGGTCCGGAGGGCTGGGGGCATGCGCAGCTCATGCTCCGCTGGCGCATCGACGCGCTCGGCAAGCCCGTCTGGGTGATCGTGAGGTAGCTGGCGCGAGACCGCGCCCTCGGGTGCGTTCGCCAGCCGTCGCGGGTCCAGGCGCCGGCGGGGTCCGTCGGGACGTCGCCTCAGCCCCAGGAGCTCACGAAGATCGCGCGGTCGGTGCCGGGCTCCCATACGAGATCCACCCGCGCCGCGCGCCCCGCCCAGGCGTAGAGCCCCTCGATCCCTCCGCACGACCGCAGGAGGTGCGCGCGGTCGCGCGAGACGGGCGGGAGGTCTTCGAGCACGACGTGGACGAGCCCCGGCCCGCGCCGCAGGTAGGTCGCGTGCCCCGCGTTGCGCGTCGCGACGTTCCAGCCCTTCGCCGCGATCCAGGCGAGCACCTCGGGCCGGCGGCCCAGCATCGCGAGCGTCGCCGTCACGAGCGGCCGGAGCACCGGCGTCTCGGTGGCGACGCGCCCGAGCGCGCGGCCGAGCTCGCGCACGCCGTCGTCGCCCCGGCGCCGCTGCACGGCCTGCACGATCTCGACCTCGAACGCGATGGGCAGCCAGCCCGCCGCGGGCGCCTCCTCCACGCGGCGGACGGTCTCGGTCCGCACGTCGCCGCGGATCGACGCCGCGTCCCCGTCGCCGAAGGTGCGGAGCTGCTCGAGGTAGAGCTTCAGCAACGCCGCCCGGATCTCGGGTTCCATTCGTCTCCGGTCGACCGACCCGCCGCGCGAGGAGAGCAGCATTCGGCGGGTGAGGGGAATCCCGGGACGGCGGGACTTGCGGGCGGGGTCGAATCGGGCGTTCGCCTGTCCGTTGGTGGACAAACGAAGGAGACCGGCGCACACGCGCGCGGCCCGAGCGGACGCGGGCGTCCGCGGAGTGCCTCGTCCGAGCCGACCCCCGGAAGGCAGCGCGGCGGAGGGCTACGTGTCGGTCCCGGCGGAGGCGAGCGCTGTGAGCGCTCGCGCCGCGCGCGGCGAAGGATCCTGCTCGAGCGCCTCGCGACGGGCTCGACCCGAGCGAGCAACGCTGTCAGGCCCGCTGGTCCGCCTCGGCGGTCCGGGCCCCCTCGGCCGCCGTGGCCGCGAGCTCCTCGAGCACCTCCCGCGCCACGGGGTCGGCGCGCAGCGCGCCCTCGGGGAGCCTGCGGAGCGCGATCTCGGCGAACTCCCCGGCGCCGCGCAGCGTCTCGGAGAGCCACAGGTGCGAGCCGTCGGAGAGCGTCAGGTAGAACCACCGCTGGAGCGGGTTGTAGGCGACGCTCGAGACGGAGGTCCAGCTCACGTTGCGGCGCGTGAGCACCCCGACGCGCTCGATGAACGTGTCGTGCACGACGATGCGCTGGCGGAACGCCGAGGCGAACTGGTGCGCGGTGACGGCGAGCATCGCGAGCGTGGCGGCGGCGCCGAGGAGGAGCCCGGGGACGCCCGTCTGCCCCCCGACCCAGACCCGCGTCACCAGCCCCGCGAGCACGATCGTGGGGAGGAGCGCGCCGATCCCGAGCATCACCCCGTTCCGGCGCAGCGGACGCAGCACGAGGGCGCCGCCCGCCGTCGAAGCGCGCTCGCGCGGCGCCGCCGAGCTCCGCCGGAACAGCGCGCGGCCGCCCAGCATCACGAGGAACAAGGCGACCAGTGCGATGGCGGTCTCGAGCATGTGCGCGAGTCTGCCTCATCGACGGCGGCCGGAGAAGCGGGTGCCCTCGCTTTCGACCGACCGCCGCGCCAGGTGCGGCGCGACCGCCGGGTGGAGCTCGGCGCGGCTTCAGCCTCCGCGGCGAACCGTCTTCCACGGCGCCGCGTTGCCGTTCTCGTCGACCCGGACTCGGATGTGGTCCGGCCCGCGCCACACGCTGCCCGCGATGACGCGCCCCGGGATCCAGGGGTAGCGCGCGCGCGTGTCGTCCGAGACGAACACGACCGGCGAGACGGGCGGAGAGTCGGGCGTCGCGGCGGGCACTCCCTCCTCGGTCAGCTGGATACGCTCCGGGCGGCGGCCCCCCGGCCCGCGGACGGGGCGCTGGCGACGGCGCTTGTTACCTCGCCCGCCGGCGCGGTTCTCGTGATGCTGCGGTCTCTCCAACATGGGCTCCTGGCCTTGGGGGCAGCGCCGGCGACGCTCCTCGCGTCTGCTCGGCGGCGATACGGCTCGCGATGTGGTGGATGCGCCGCGTCCCGGGATCTGACGTCCGGTCGGCGCTCTGGGTCGTATGTATCCCGGACGACGGAGGATTTCAACGATGTCGCGCCCTGCGTCCCCCGCGCGAGCCCCGCGCGCACCGCACCGGAGTCGCTGACAGAGGTCCGCTCCTGCCGTAGCCTCCGCGCATGTCCGAGCCCCGCACGCGCAGGCGCTGGCCGAAGATCCTCGGTGCCGTCCTCCTCGTCCTCGTCGTCGCCGTGGTCGGGCTGCTGTTCGCCCTCGACCGGATCCTGCTCTCGCAGGCGCGCAAGCAGGCAGCGGCCCTCTCCCAGCAGCTCGGCCGGCCCGTCGAGATCGGCGGCGTCGCGACGCGGCTCTGGGGCGGGCTCGGCGTGCGCGTCACCGACGTCGCGGTGGGGGCAGGAGAGGGGGAGCCCCTGCCCCTCGCCGAGGTCCGGCGGGTGGAGGTGAAGGCGGACCTCCTCCGCGCGATCCTGACGGGCGGCAAGGAGGTCCACGTCCGCGAGGCCGTCGTGGAGGGCCTGCACGTCAACGTCGTGAAGCTGCCGGACGGCACGACCAACGCGCAGCGCGTCGCGGACCGGCTGGCGAAGGGCGCCAAGCCGGCCGAGCCGGAGGCCCCCGCCCCCTCGAAGGAGCCGACCCTCCGCCTGCTGCGCGTCGACCGCGCGGCCGTCGAGAACGCGCGCATCGCCTTCCTCGACCGGACCGTGCCGAACGCGAAGGAGCTCGCCGTCGACGACCTCGACGTCGAGGTGAAGGACCTCGAGACCGGCAAGCCGCTCGAGCTCGTCGTGCGCGCCGCGGTGCTCGCCGCGAAGCAGAACCTGGAGCTGCGCGTGAAGGCGGCCCCGCTGCCCGCGTCGCTCGAGCCCGTGCCGGAGGAGATCGTGCTGAAGGTGGAGCCGATCGTCCTCGACCCCCTCGCGCCTTTCCTGCCCCCCTCGGCGGGCTTCCGGGGCGGACGCTTCCAGGCCGATCTCTCCGCGAAGCTCGGCGCGGCCGTCCCCGGTGGCGCGGGGCCGCTCCGGGTGAAGGGCGGGTTCCGCGCGACGCAGCTCGCCTTCGCGGGGCAGGAGGGTGGGAAGGCCCTCGACGTCGGCCTCGACGCGGACCTCGAGGCGGACGCGCAGGCGGGCGACCTCCGCATCGGGAAGCTCGTCTTCACGGCGGGCCCCGCCTCCCTCGTGGGCAAGGGCCGCGCGACCGGACTCAAGGGAGACGCGCCGAAGTTCGAGGGCCTCGAGATCGTCGGGCACGGCCTCGATCCCGAGGCGCTCGCGGCCTACTACCCCCCGCTGCGCAAGCAGATGGGCGGCGTGGTGATCGCGGGCCCGGTGGGGCTCGTCGTGCGGGGCTCGGGCGGGGAGACCGCGCAGACGGCGGAGATGCGCGTCGACCTCACGCCGGTGCGGCTCGTCGTGCCCGCGCAGCTCGCGAAGGCGGCGGGCGCGCCGATGACGCTCGTGGTGCGGGCGGACGCCGCGCAGTCGGGCGGGCGCGTCCGCTTCGACGCGGCGCTCGATCTCGCCGGGGCGGATCTCCGCCCGGGCGGCACGCTCGCGAAGAAGCCGGGCGACCCGCTCTCGGCCCGCGCGGCCGGCGCGTATCGCCAGGCGGGCGAAGGCCAGGAGGTGCGGCTCGACACCCTCCAGCTCACGCTCCTGCGCTCGCGGCTCGACGGGAAGGCGAAGGTGGACCTCGCGGGCAAGGGCCCGAAGGCCACGACGCGCTTCGAGGCGGAGCTCCGCGGCGATCGCCTCGACCTCGACGAGCTGCTCCTCCCCACGCCGCCGTCCGAGAAGGGCAAGAAGCCGCCCGAGACGAAGCCCCTCGACCCCGCCGCGTTCGCGGGGCTCTCCGGCGTCGCGGACCTGCGCCTCGGCCAGCTGCGCATGAGCAAGGTCGAGGCCCGGAACGTCACGCTGCGGGTGCGGGTCCAGGGCGACGAGGTGACCCTCGAGCAGGCGCGGCTCGAGGCGTTCGGTGGCACCGTCTCGGCCGCCGGGACGCACCTCGCGGTGGCGCGCCCCGACGCGCCGTTCGAGGTCGCCCTCGATCTGAAGGGCGTCGCGGGGGAGGAGGTCCTGAAGCTCCTCGGCGACCACAAGGTGCTCGGCGGGACGCTCGACGCGGGCCTGAAGCTGGGCGGGAAGGGCTGGAAGCTCGGGCTCCTGTCGGAGTCGGTCACGGGGGGCGTGGACGGCGTCCTGAAGGGCGGCGCGTTCTACGGGAAGGACCTCGTCGCGTCCATCGCGGCGCCGCTCGCGTCGAAGCTCCCGTTCGCCGCCTCGAAGCTGCCGGAGCGGGGCGCGACCTCTCTCGGCAAGGAGCTGCCGTTCGGGCTCAAGATCGCGAACAGCCTCGCCTCGCTCTCGAAGCCGCTCCGCGCGGAGACCGGCGAGGGCGCGCTCTCGCTCGAGGGCGGCGTGAAGCTCGACGGGACGCTGGAGATGCCGGCGACGTTCTCGCTTTCGCCGGAGCTGATCTCGAAGCTGACGGGCGGGCGCGCGAAGCCGACGGCGCCGATCCCCGTGGCGTTCCGGCTGGCGGGTCCGGCCTGGAAGCCGCGGCTCGACGGGCTCTCGCTCGACGGGGCGGTGAAGGCCATCGTCCAGCAGGCCGCGGCGGGCGCCCTCGGGCGCGCGGTCGGCGCGGAGGGCGCGAACGTCGGGGACGTCGCCGCGAAGAAGAAGGCCGAGGCGGAGGGGAAGGCGCGCGACGAGGCGGAGCGCCAGAAGAAGCGGCTCGAGGACGAGGCGAAGAAGAAGCTGAAGGGCCTCTTCGGGCGCTGAGGGCGCCTGCGCGGGAGAAGCGGCGCCGGCCTGCGAGAGATCGTCAGGACGGGCGGCCGGCCGGCGCCTCGCCGGCGGGCCGCAGCCCGATGGCCGCCACGATCGCGGCGTGCTGCTCGGGCGAGAGGTAGACCTCGAGGGCGCCGTCGGTGAGCTCGAAGCGGGCGGGCTTGCGGAACCCGCTGCGCGGGGGCTCCGGGGCCGTGGTCCGGACCACCGCGCTCGCCGGCACCCGGATCGCGATCCGGCCGGCGCTCCGCGCCGCGGCGAGGCCGCGCGCGTCGAGCGGCTCGGGGTCGAGCGCACGGCGGCGCGCGGGCAGGGTGAGCCAGTACACCGCCTGCGCGGCGACCGCGCCCCACAGCACCGCCGCGCTCCGCCAGGTGAAGACGTTCACGAGGACCGCGGCGATGGACCCGAGGAGCAGCGCGGTGGTCACCCGCTGCAGGAGCTCGGCCCGGGGCGCGGGTCGCACGACGACGAGCTCGTCCCGGCCGGCGTAGAGCTGTCCCCGCGCCGCGCCGCCGCTGACGGGCTTGCCGGCCGGGTTCACGAGCGTCGCGAGCACCACCCCGATCGCCTTGGGATCTTCCATGGCGGCGACTCTACCGTACTCCGCCGCCTCGAACGCTGCCCTGGCGTACGATGCCGTCCGTGCTCCGCCGCGCCGCCTGGATCGCCGCCGTCCTCCTGCTCGCCGCCGCGGGGAGCTTCTTCTTCGCGCTCGCGCCGGCGGTCGCGGCGCGGATGAACCGGGTGGACGCCCGCCGGCCGCTGCCAGCCGTCTCCGCTCGAGCCCGCGGCCTGCACGCGACGCTCCGGATCGTCGACCTGCACGACGACCTCCTGCTCTGGGACCGCGACCCGCTGAAGCGCTCGACGCACGGTCACAGCGACGTGCCGCGGCTCGCCGAGGGCAACGTCGCGGTGCAGCTCTTCTCCACGGTCACGGAGGTGCCGCGGGGCTTCAACTACGCCACGACGCCCGGGGCGGGCGACCTCGTCACCGCCCTCGCCGTCGCCTCGCGCTGGCCGCCGTCGACCTGGGGGAGCCGCCTCGCGCGGGCGCTCCACCAGGGCGAGAAGCTCCGGCGCGCCGCGGCGGCCTCGGGCGGCGGGCTCGTCGTCGCGACCTCGCGGGCGGAGCTCGCCGCGGCGCTCGAGGCGCGCGCGGCCGAGCGGCAGGGCCGGCGCGCGGTGGTGGCGGTGCTCGCCACCGAGGGGCTCCAGGCGCTCGATGGGAGGCTCGAGGCGCTGGACGCGCTCTTCCAGGCCGGCTTTCGCTCGGCGGGGCTCGCCCACTTCGCGGACAACGCCGCGGCCGGCTCGGCGCACGGGGCCGCGAAAGGCGGGCTCAGCGCGCTGGGGCGCGCGGCGCTGCGGCGGATGGAGGAGCGCCGCATGATCGCGGACCTCGCGCACGCCTCCCCGCGGGCCTTCGACGACGCGCTCTCCCTGGCGCGCCGGCCGGTGATCGTGTCGCACACGGGCGTGAGCGCCACCTGCCCGGGGCCGCGCAACCTCACCGACGACCAGCTGAGGCGCCTCGGGCGGAACGGCGCGCTCGTGGGCATCGGCTACTGGGAAGGCGCGGTGTGCGACCGCACCCCGCAGGCCGTCGCCCGGGCGATCCACCACGCGATCGCCGTCGCGGGCGTGTCGCACGTGGCGCTCGGGTCGGACTTCGACGGGGCGACCACGGCGCCGTTCGACGCCGCGCGGCTCGAGGTGCTCACGCAGGCGCTGCTCGACGAGGGGCTACAGGACGCGGCCATCCGCGCCGTCATGGGCGAGAACGCGATCCGCTTCCTGCTCGAAAACCTGCCCTGACGCCCGCCGTCCGCTGCCGCGCGGGCGGCGATCGCGGCGGGCGCCAGGAGCCGGCTAGACCGGGTAGACGAGCTCCTCGACGGAGCGCGAGGTCCGCACCGCGTCCGCACCCAGGAAGAGCGGCGTGAGATCCACGCACGGTTCCGGGGCGCGAGGCGCGAGCGACTCGAAGGTGCGCGCGAGCGTGCTGCCGCCCTGCGCGAGCACGGTGCCGACCAGGCTGAGCCCCCAGGCGCGTTCGTCGGGGGGGAGCCTGGACAGCGCCTTCCGCCAGATCGCGTCCTCGAGTGCCGAGAACGCGGCCTGCACCTCGGTGACGTCGAAGCCGCCCGCGAACCGCTCGTGCGCCATACGCGTGACGTGCGCGCGCAGGGCGTTGAGGTCGCGCGTGAGCACCGCGTCGACCAGGTGGCGGTGGAGCAGCTCGAGCCGTCCGCGCGTCGCCTGCGCGCCGTCGCGGCGGTAGTGCTCGAGCTCTGCGACGGCGTGGGTGGCCTCGTCCAGGATGGCCGCCTCCTCGCCCAGCAGAAGGTCTTCGATCGTCATCTTTCGTCGTCTCCCGTGTGGCTCCGGAGGTCCGTCCCGTGAACCCGCGCGCAACCTAGCCGACTGGGCATGTATGAGGGAAATGCATTCTTGCTATGCTGGCCATAACCCAGGGACATGGAGGTGGACGTGGACGTACAGGCGCTGCGGTACTTCGTCGAGGTGGCGCGCCAGGGCGGCTTCACGCGGGCGAGCCAGTCGCTGCACGTGACCCAGCCCGCGATCAGCAAGATGGTGAAAGCGCTCGAGGAGGAGCTCGGCACGCCGCTGCTCGTCCGCGAGCGCCGGCGCGTGACGCTCACCGACGCGGGCCAGATCGTGCTGGAGCGGGCGGAGGGCGTGCTCGACTCGCTGCGGGTCATCGAGGAGGAGGTCTCCGAGCTCTCGGCGCTGCGGCGCGGACGGCTGCGCATCGGCATGCCCCCCATCACCGGGGTCACCTTCTTCGCGCCGCTGCTCGCGGAGTACCACCAGGCATACCCCGGCATCGTGCTCGAGCTGCGCGAGGAGGGCTCGCACCACCTCGAGGCGCTCGTGATGAACCGCGAGCTCGACGTCGGCGCGGTGGTGCTCCCCACGGACGAGGAGGCCTTCGGCATCATGCCGTTCGTGAAGGACGAGCTCCGGGCCGTCCTCCATCCGAGCCACCCGCTGGCGCGTCGCCGCTCGGTCGAGCTCCGCGAGCTGGCGGGCACGCCGTTCGTGCTCTACCGGCCGGAGTTCGCGCTCCACGGGCACATCCTCGAGGCGTGCCGCCGGGCCGGGTTCAAGCCGGCCGTCGTGAGCGAGAGCTCGCACTGGGACTTCATCGTCGCGACCGTGGCCGCGAACATCGGCGCCGCGCTGCTCCCGAACACCATCTGCCACCAGCTCGACCCCCGCCAGGTCCTCTCGGTGCGGCTCTCGGAGCCGAGGATCCCCTGGGACGTGGCGCTCATCTGGCGCAAGGACCGGCACCTGCCGCCGGCCACGCGCGCCTGGCTCGAGCTCGCGCGGCGCCGCTGGGGCAACGGGGTCGTGGCGAGCCGCGCGCGGCCCTCCGCGCCGCCGGACCCGAAGCCGCAGGGGCGCTGACGGCCCTCACTCGACCCAGTCCGCCACGAACACGTTCGTCTCGCCGGGCCGCCGCGCGTTCCGGTTGGAGGCGAAGACGAGCGTCTTCCCGTCCGGCGAGAACATGGGGAACCCGTCGAAGGTGTCGTTCGTGGTGATGCGCTCGAGGCCGCCGCCGTCGTCGTTCACGAGGTAGAGGTCGAAGTTGCGGCCCTTCGGGTCCCCGACGTTCGAGGCGAAGACGATGCGCCGACCGTCCGGGTGGAAGAAGGGCGCGAAGCTCGCCGCGCCGAGCCGGGTCACCTGCCGCACGCCGGAGCCGTCCGCGTTCATGACGTAGATCTCGAGCCTCCCCGGGCGGACGAGCTTCTGCGAGAGGAGGCGCCGGTAGTCGGCGAGCTCCGCCGCGTCGGCGGGCCGGCTGGCGCGGAACACGATGCGCGCGCCGTCGGCGGAGAAGAACGCCCCGCCGTCGTAGCCAGGAGTGTGCGTGAGCCGCACGAGCCCGGAGCCGTCGAGCCGCATCTTGTAGAGCTCGAGATCGCCGTCGCGCGTCGAGGTGAAGACGATCCAGCCGTCCCGCGAGATCGTCGCCTCCGCGCTGTACGCGCCGGGCGCCGGCGCGAGCGGGGTGAGATCGGAGCCGTCCGGCCGCGCGGTGTAGAGCTGGTAGTCGAAGAGGGGCCAGACGTAGCCCTGGGAGAGGTCTGGCTTCGGCGGGCACTCCGCGCCCGACGCGTGGGTCGAGGAGTAGAGCAGCCGCTCTCCTCCGGGGAAGAAGTAGCCGCAGGTGACGCGGCCCAGGCCGGACGAGACCTGGCGCCGCTGCGTGCCGTCGGCGCGCATCACGTAGAGCCGATCGCAGCCGGCACCCTCGGGCGTCGACTGGAACACGAGCTCCCGCCCGTCGAAGCTGAAGTACGCCTCGGCGTTCTCGCCCCCGAACGTGAGCTGACGGACGTTGCGGAGGTGCCGCTCGCCCGGGAGAGCCAGGTCTCGAGCGGCGTTCGCCGGCGGGGCGCCGACGGGCGCCGCGGCGGGAGGGACCGGGCCGGTCGGCGCCTTCGGCGCGGCGCAGGCGGCGGCGAGGACGGCGGCGGCGAGCGTCGGGGTGAGGGTCCGGGTCATCTGCGCTCCTCCAGCTTCACCTTCGCGGTCCGCCGCTCCGCCCCGTGCGCCCACTCGACCTCGACCTCGTCGCCGGGCCGGTGCGAGCGGAGCGCGAACGCGAGATCCTGCAGGTTCATCACCTTCGCCGCTCCGAGGCGGAGGAGGACGTCGCCTTCGGCGAGGCCGGCCCGCTCGGCGGGGCTGCCCGGGCGGACGCCGGTGAGGAGCACCCCCGGCTCGGCGCGCTCCGCGAAGTCCGGGATCGCGCCGAGGTAGGTGCCGTAGCTCCGCTCGCCGCGCTCGCGCGGCGGTGGCGCCGCCGTGCGGACCACCTCGAGGCGGCCATCGCGCTCGGCGGCGTCGCGGGCGGCGCGGTAGGCGAGCCGCGCCACGGCCGCGAGGCCCGGGCCGTCGATCTTGTCGGCGGTATCCGTCGGCCGGTGGTAGTCGGCGTGGGGTCCGGTGAAGAGGAAGAGGACCGGGACCCCGCGCGCGTAGAAGCTCGTGTGATCCGAGGGGCCGTACCTGTCGCCTCCGCCGAACGCGATCCGGAGCGGCAGGCGCGGCGAGCGCTCCGCGAGCGCCACCACGCGGTCCCGCAGCCCCTTCGCGGTGTCCGCGCCGTCCACGTACACCTTCCCCCCGCGGGGACGGCCCACCATGTCGAGGTTCACCATGAGCTGCATCTTCCCGATGGGGCAGCGCGGCGGCGGATCCTTCGCGAGCTCGGACGAGCCGAGGATGCCGAGCTCCTCCGCGGCGAACGCAGCGAAGAGGACCGTGCGCCTCGGCGCGCCCTCGGCGACGAAGGCGCGCGCGACCGCGAGGAGGGCCGCGACGCCGCTCGCGTTGTCGTCCGCGCCCGGGTGGACCGTCCCGAGCCGCTCGGGGGCGAGCGAGGCGTCGCCGCCGAGGCCGAGGTGATCGTGGTGCGCGCCCACCACCACGCACTCGTCCGCCACCGCCGGGTCGCGGCCGGGCAGGATGGCGACGACGTTGGCGGTCGCGGCCCGCTCGTGGAGCACCTCGACCGAGAGCCGCGCCCGGAGCCCGAGCGGCCGCGAGTGGGGCCTCCCGTCCGCCTCGCCCGGCGCCGCCAGCGCGGCCACGTCGATCCCCGCGCGGCCGAGCGCCGCGGCCGTGACCCGCGCCGCGACGAGGCCGGCCCGCGAGGCGACCTGCCCGCGCCAGCGCGGGACCTCGTCGGGAGCCTCGTGGGCCCATACGTCGCGGACGCCGAGGATCGCCGCCGCGCCGTGGTCGCGCGCGTTCATGGCCTTGTAGCGCCACTCGGAGAAGCGGTACCGGCGGGGGTCGCGGAACGGGGAGGCGGGGTCCGCCTCGCGCGGGAAGTCCTGTGCGACGAGGACGATCTTCCCCTTCACGTCGAGCCCGGCGTAGTCGTCGTGCCCGAGCTCGGGCGCCGTGATGCCATGACCCGCGAACACGAGCTCCGCCTCGATCGTGCCGTCGTCGCTGAAGCCGAAGGGGAGGAAGTCCCGCTGGAGCGCGAGCGGCGCGCGGCCGATCGCGAGCGCGTTCCGCGCCTCGAGGGTGGCGCGGAAGGGCGCCTCGAACTCCTCGAGGTAGCCGCCGTCGCGCGCGGGCGCGAGGCCCGCCTCGCGGAACCGGTCGGCGATCCAGCGCGCGGCCTGGGCGCCGCCGGCCGTCCCGACGCCGCGCCCCTCGCGCGCGGGATCTGCGAGCCAGGCCACCTCCGCGAGCGCGCGGGCAGGATCGATCACCGGCTCCCGCGCGGCGTGGCCTGCGCCGCGGGCGGTGCAGGCCGTCAGGGCGAGCGCGAGGGCGAGCCTGCCGAGCTTTCGCATGCGTCGCACATAGAGGGCCGGCGCGTCCCGGGCAGCGTGGACGCCGGGGCGCACCCGGCCGAGACGCGTCCGCCCCGCCGCGGCCGCGAGCGAATTGCCGGGCAGCGGAGGGAAGGGTATGGAGGGCGCCCGAATGCGCCCCGCGAACCGCGCCCCCCGAAGCGCCGCCCCTCCGAAGCCCGGCCCCCGCGACCGCCACCGCCTCTACGAGCGCGCGGTCCAGGACCCGCAGGCGGACATCGCCATCATCGAGCGGGTCCTCCGCGGGCGACGCCCGGCGCGGCGGCTCCGGGAGGACTTCAGCGGCACGGCGGCGCTCGCCGCGAGCTGGGTGGCGAAGGGGCCGCTGCGGACGGCCGTGGCGGTCGATCTCGATCCCGCGGTGCACGCCTGGGCCCGGACGTACCGCCTCCCCGCGCTCGGCGCGGCGGCCTCGCGGCTCGAGCTCGTGACCGCCGACGTCCGCGCGCCCCGCGGCGAGGGGTTCGACGCGATCGTCGCCCTCAACTTCAGCTACGGGGTGTTCCGCACGCGCGAGGCGCTCGGCGAGTATCTGCGCGCCGCGCTCGGCGCGCTGGCGCCGGGCGGCGCGCTCGTGCTCGACGCCTTCGGCGGGTGGGACGCGCAGCGGGCGCTCGTCGAGCGCCGGCGGATCGGCCGCGGCGTGACCTACGTCTGGGAGCAGGAGGGGTTCGATCCCATCACCCACCGGATCCGCTGCACCATCCACTTCGAGCTCGAGGGGGGCCGGCCGATGCGCCGGGCGTTCCACTACGACTGGCGGCTCTGGAGCCTCCCCGAGCTGACGGAGCTCCTCGGCGAGGCGGGCTTCGAGGCCGTCGAGGTGCTGTGGGACGCGGGGCCCGGCGCCGCGGCCCGCTACCTGCCGCGCGGCAGCGCGCAGAACCAGGCCGGCTGGATCGCCTACGTGGTGGGACGCCGGCCGCGCGGCTGAGCGCGGCGCTACTCCGCCGCCACCGGCCGCTTGCGAAGGATCGCGAGCGCCGCGACGAGCACGACGATGAGGACGGTCAGGAGCCCGAGCTCCGACATCACCTGCCGGAACAGCTTGTCGTCGGGCCGGGTCTGCGCGCCGAACTCGGCGGTGATGACGAGGATCCGGCGGACCGCGGCGATGAGGGCGACGAGCAGGAACGGCTCGGGCACGAGGGTGTGCTCGCGGAACGACACCTGCACCGTGTAGAGCAGCTCCACGACCATGAGCGCGAGCAGGATCCGGTCGAGCAGCGTCACGAACGCGCGGACGTCGAGGCCGCCGAACATCGCGTGGACGAGATCGATCCCGCCGTGGACGACGATCGCGGCGGCGCTCAGCGCGAGGAGCACACCGAGCGCGACGTACACGACGTCCTGGGCCCGCGTGAAAGCGGTCGAGATGATGCCGCGCGTCCGGCTCCGGGGGTCGCGCTCGCGCTCCAAGGGTCACCTCCCGCGGCGCCGCGCGGTCGCCGGGTTCATAGCAGCGCGGAGCTTCGCGCGGGCGGCCCCAGGCGTGGCCGGGCCCGCAGGGACCTCGAGGCGAGGTCCCTGCGGGGCGCTCCCGCGTGGGCCCGGCTGAATCGTGACGAACCGTGAACGACGGCCGACCGGGCGAGCGCGCGTGTGTGCGCCGGCCGTGCGGCGCGTGCGTCGCGTGCGAGGCGCGGCGGGGGAACCTTCGGGGCGCGTCGCGTGGGCGAGCACGCAGCGGTACGGTGGGTTCGTCGGGCGCGGCACGCTTTCGGCGCCTGGAGGCCGGATGCAGCGGATGACGGCGGGCGACGCGTCCTGGTACCGCATGGATCGGCCGAGGAACGAGGCCGACGTCGTGGCGCTCCTCACGTTCCGCGGGCCGGTCGCGCTCGCGCGCGTCCGGCGCCTCGTCGAGGAGCGGCTGCTCGCGGTCGAGCGCTTCCGGCAGCGGCCGGTGCCCCGTCTCCTGGGAGCGCCGGGCTGGGAGCCGGATCCCGGGTTCTCGCTCCGGCGACACCTGGTCCCGGTCGAGCTCGCGCGCGGCACGCTCCCCGAGTTCGTCGGCGAGGTGACCTCCTCCCGGCTCGACCCGGCGCACCCGCTCTGGCGCGTCCACGTCGTGCGGGAGCGCGGGCGCGGCGGGGCGATCGTGGCGAAGCTCCACCACGCGCTCGGCGACGGGTTCGCGCTCGTGGCGCTGCTCCTCGCCCTCTCGGACGAGCACGCCGCCGAGGAGGCCCCGCGCGCCCACGTCGAGGCGGTGCATCGCGGGCGCCCGTGGCTCGGGAGCGCGCGGCTCGCCGCCGCGCGGGACGCCGCCGCGTTCGCCGCGACGCTCGCGCGGCTCGCCGCGATGTCGAGCGATCCGAAGGTCCTCTCCGCGGCGGAGCTCTCCGGCGTGCGCAGGGTGGCGTGGTCAGGAGGCGTGCCGCTCGGCGCCGTCCGCGAGGCGGGGCATCGCCGCGGGGCCACGGTGAACGACGTGCTGGTGGCGGCGATCGCCGGCGCGCTCCGGTCGCTGCTCGCGAGCCGCCGGGCGCCGCTCGTCCCCGTGCGCGCGCTCGTCCCCGTGAACTTCCGTCCTGCCCGCCCGGACCTCGGGGCCGACGCCTCGCTCGGGAACCGCTTCGGGGTCGTGTTCCTCGACCTGCCGATCGATCTCGGGACGCCCGTCGCGCGGCTCGAGGCGGTCCACGCCCGCGTCGCCGCGCTCCGCGCCGGGGCGGGCGCCGTCGTGGCCCACGACGTGCTCGCGCTCGCGGGCTACGCGCCCGACGCGGTCCAGCACGCGCTCACGCGCTTCTTCGCGCGCAAGGCCTCGCTCGTGCTCACGAACCTCCCCGGGCCGAGGACCCGCGTCCACCTGGCGGGCCTGCCGCTCGCGACGGCGTGAGCGTCCTGAGCTACGCGGGCGAGGTGCGCGTCGGCGTGCGCTCCGACGCGGCGGTCCTCGCCGAGCCCGCGGACCTCGTCGGCAGGATCGAGGCGGAGGCGGCGGCGCTCGGCGTGCGCGGGCCGCGCCCGCCGCGTCCTCCCCGCCCGACGGCGTCGGGGGCCCGTGCCCGGGCCCGGGCGCCGTAGGGCGCGGGCGGGGGACCTCGGCTCACAGCGCCGCGGGAGCGGGCGCGGGAGCGGGGACGGGTGCCTCGCCGGGCGCGAGGACGATCTCGATGCGCCGGTTCTGGCTGCGGCCCTCCGGCGTGTCGTTCGGGGCGATGGGCTGGTACTCGCCGTAGCCCGCGGCGGCGAGGCGCGTCGGCTCGACCCCCGCCTCCTGCAGGAACCTCACGACCGCGAGGGCGCGCGCGACCGACAGGTCCCAGTTCGACACGAACCCGCCGCGGCCGAGCGGCACGTTGTCGGTGTGCCCCTCGACGCGGATGACCTTGCCCTCCACGCCGCGCAGGACCTCCGCGACCGCCGCGAGCGCGCCCTTGCCGGGCTTGCCGAGCGTCGCCGAGCCCGAGGAGAAGAGGATCTTGTCCTTCATCTTGACGGTCATCTTGCCGCGGAGCTCGGTGAGCTCGACGCGGCCCGCGTCGATCTCTCCGCGCAGCGCGTTCGCCATCTTCTCGTACTCCGAGCTCTTCTTCTCGAGCTCCGCCTTGACGGTCTCGAGCTTGCTCTTGGACGTCGAGAGCTCGTTCACGCGCGCCTCGAGCGTGCCCCGCGACGAGGAGAGCTCGGCGACCTGCGCCTGGAGGGCGCGGGCCTCCTCGGTGCGCTTCTCGAGCTCGCCGTTGGTCCGCGCGAGGGTGGCCTCGAGCTCGGCCCCGTGCGCCCGCAGCTCGTCGGCCTCGGCGGACTTGTTGCGGAACTTTCCCGAGGAGACGCAGGCAGACGTGAGCCCGACGAGGGCGACGACGACGACGGTGCGCATCACGGACCTCCGGTGAAGGGAAGAGCGACATTGTACCGACGTCGCGGGACGCGCAAAGGAGGGCGTCCGGCGCCGATGTGCGCCGAGTGGCTCCTGGCCAGGCCGCGCGAGTCGTTCCGCGAGCGCGCGACGCGCCGGGACGGACGTGCTGGCGAGGGATGGTCTCGCCGTCGCCCCTCGCGCGGCGCGGGTGCGCTACTCTGTCGCAGGCGGAGCGCGGCCGCAGGTGCCCTGGGACGCGCGCGCCGCGGGGGCTTCCATGGCCATCCAGGAGCGGGCGGCGCTCTCGACCGAGGTGCTGGGGCTGCTGTTCGCCCGCGCGGGGATCGGCCTCTGCTTCGTCGCGCCGAACCTGACGGTGCTGCGCGCGAACGCGGAGTGGCTGCGCTGCACCGGCTACACCGCGGAGCGCGTCGAGGGCGAGGACATCCTCGCCGTGTTCCCCGACACGCGCGAGGTGGCCCTCTCGCTCTACGAGCGCGTCCAGCGCGGCGAGACGGTGAAGGTCCCTCGCCACGGAGAGCGGGTGCTCGGCCGCGAGGTGTGGTGGGAGGGGCAGCTCTCGCCGGTGCCGACGGAGACGGGCACCGGCATCCTGTTCACGGTGCGTGACGCATCGGAGCATTCCGAGGGCGCGGCCGGCGCGGCTCCGCCCGCCCTCGACGCCGAGGCGAGGCGCGCCGAGGAGGCGCTGGCGGAGCAGCGCGCGCTCAAGGATCAGCTCGCCAAGGTCGCGGCGAGCGTTCCGGGGGTCATCTGCTCCTACCGGCTCCGGCCCGACGGCACGGCGTGCATGCCGTTCACCACCCCGGCGGCCGAGGACCTCTACGGCATCCCGCGGGAGGTGCTCGCGGCGGACTTCGGCCCCCTCGTCGCCAACGTCCACCCGGACGACCTGCAGCGCGTGCTCGAGGTCCTCGAGGAGGCGGCCCGCACGAGGTCCCGCTGGCACGACGTGTTCCGCTACCGGCACCCGAGGAAGGGGGTGCGCTGGCTCGAGGGCTGGTCGGTCCCCACGGACGAGCCGGACGGGAGCCTCATCTGGCACGGCTACGTCATGGACGTCACCGAGCGCAAGCGCGCGGAGGAGCGGCTGCGCGAGGCCGATCGGCTCAAGACCGAGTTCCTCGGCGTCCTCTCGCACGAGCTGCGCAACCCCCTCGCGCCCATCCGCAGCAGCATCTACCTCCTCGATCGCGCGCCGGCGGGCAGCGACCAGGCGGCGCGGGCGAGGGACGTGATCCGCCGCCAGACCGAGCACCTCACGCGCCTCGTCGACGACCTCCTCGACGTGACGCGCATCTCGCGCGGAAAGATCGAGCTGCAGCGCTCGCGCGTCGACCTGCGCGAGGTGGTCGCGCGGACCTGCGACGACCACCGGACGATCTTCGCCGGACGGCACCTCGAGCTGCGCGTCGAGAACGCCGGCCCGGTGTGGGTCGAGGCGGACGCGACGCGGATCGCGCAGGTCGTCGGGAACCTGCTCCTGAACGCCGCGAAGTTCAGCCGCGAGGGCGGGGCGGTGACGGTCGCCGTCACGACGGACGCCGGGCGGGCCGAGATCCGCGTGCGCGACGACGGCCTCGGCATCGTCCCCGAGCTCCTGCCGCGCGTCTTCGAGCCGTTCGTCCAGGCGGACGAGGGGCTCGCGCGGACGCGCGGCGGCCTCGGCCTCGGGCTCGCCCTCGTGAAGGGGCTCGTCGAGCTCCACGGCGGCGGCGTGCGCGCGGACAGCGAGGGCGCCGGCCGCGGCTCGGAGTTCGTCGTGACGCTGCCGGCGGCGCCCGGCCCGCCGGCGGCTCAGCCCCCGCCCCGGGCCCCGGCGAGCGCGCGGCGCGTGGACATCCTCGTCATCGAGGACAACGTGGACGCGGCGCAGACCATCGCCGAGGTGCTGGAGATGGAGGGGCACCGGGTGCACGTCGCGACCGACGGCCTGTCGGGGATCGCGAAGGCGCGCGAGCTCAGGCCCGAGCTGGTCCTCTGCGACATCGGCCTGCCCGACGTGGACGGGTACCAGGTCGCCCGCGAGCTGCGCGCGGACGCGTCGCTCCGCGGGATGCGCCTCATCGCCCTCAGCGGCTACGCTCAGCCGGAGGACAAGGAACGGGCGAAGGCGGCCGGCTTCGAGGCGCACCTCGGGAAGCCGGCCCTCCTCGACGAGCTGACCGCGCTCGTCGCGCGGCGCGGCTGAGGCACGGCGCCCCGGCGCGCGTCCGCGCGACGCGCTTCGCTACCCCCGCCAGAACGGCGGGCCGAACGGCCAGTGGCCGAGGTACCTCGCGGCGCCGAGGGCGAGGGCCGCGGCGGCCGCGGCGAGCCAGAGCAGGCGGCGCCGGCGCTTCGCCGTGTCGTCCGCGTACGGATCGTCGAGCGTCCGGCGCGCGCCCGCGGGCAGGACGGCGCGGTCGGTGAGCGCGGTCCCGAGCGGCAGGTTGATCCGCACGCGCCCGTTCACGGCCCAGCCGTTCGCGTCGAGGATGGGCCCGAGCGTCCGGTGCCGGAGCTTGAGCCAGGAGATGAGCACCGACGGCCCCGACACGACGAGGACCATCGCCGCCACCGCGATGACCTTCGCCCACCAGGGCTTCAGGTCCATGAACCCCGTGACGAACCCGCCGAGCAGCGTGCCGAGGGCGCCGATGCCGACGCCCAGGGCGGCGATGATACCGACCATCTTGCCGACGTCGACGGGCGGGGGGGGCGGGGGGGCCTTCTCGCCGATGGCGGCGTCGGTCACGTGCGTCGCGGTGGACTGGACGTGGTCGTCCGCGGCCTTCTGCTTCGCGTGCGCGAAGCGCGCGACCTGCTCCTCGACGAACCGCAGGGCCTTCTTGTACGGAGCCCAGAACGCCTGGCGGATGCTGATGGGGTTCTCGACGATCTTCACGATCGTCGCGTCCCAGTCCCGTCCCTGCCGGTCGTAGAACACGCCGTTGCGGCCCACCATCAGGTAGTCCGAGTCGCCCTGCGTGAAGCAGGCCACGATCTTCATCGCCTCGCCGCCGGGCCGGCGGCACTCGCAGTAGGCGAGGTACATCCGGGACAGCGAGGCGATCGAGGCGTGCGCGCCGGGGTCGTCCACGCGGATGCACAGCTCGCAGCTGCGCGCGTCGAGGAAGAGCGTCCCGGCCTGGAACACCGCGGGGCGGAGCGGGTCGTAGAAGTCCGCGAACGACACGAAGTTCTTGAGCAGCGTCCCGAGGTCCCGGCAGTAGTGGACGAGCCGGACGACGTCGGCGATCGCCGAGGCCTCGGCGGCGTGGGCCTCGTCCTCGGCGAGGAGCGCCTGGACGGGAGCCCGGCCCGCCGCGAGGAGCTCGCGCACGCGCGCGATCCCGAGCGCCTCGACCCGGGCGCCGGTCTTCGTCGCGAGCCACGCCTCGTAGGGCGAGAAGCGCGCGACGAGGTCCGTCCACTCCTCGAGCGTGAGCGCGTCCTTGCCGGGCCCGTGCACCGGGACGACGGCGTCGCGCTGGAGCGCGGCGATCGCCGCCGCCCAGGCCGGGTTCACGCCACCCGAGAGCGGGAGCGCGCGCCCGGGCTCGACGCGCGCGAGGGGGAAGGCGGCCACCTCGGCGCCGGCCGCGGCGAGCTCCCTCGCCGCGAGCGCGGCGTACTCGGGCTCGGTCCGGTTCAGGGCGAGGGCGGAGCGCGGCTCCATGGCGGCGAGGCCGCAGCGGACGAAGAAGTCGTCCACCTTCGCGCGCACGGCCCGGACGGCCGCGTGCGCGGCCGCGGTGCGGTCGCCGAGCGCCATCACCTCCGCGCTCGCCTCGCCGCGCCGCCAGAACTCGGCGAAGGCCTCCGCCTCCGCGAAGAACGCGTCCGCGCGCGCCCGGTCCACCCCGAGCTTGCCGCTCCGGTCCGCGAGGCCGCCCATCGTGGTCACGATGTCGAGGAGGGTCTGGCGGGTCCCGGGATCCGGCGCGGACTCCGGCGGCACGACGCCGTCGCCGTTGAAGAGCGTGTGCTCGAACACCTTCGTGGTGTCCGCCACGTCCGCCGCGCGGATCGCGGTCGCCTCCGGGCGGCCGACGTGCGCGAGCAGGCGCCGGGCGGCCCCGAGCGCCGCCTTGCCCTCGGGCGTGTCGTCGCGGAGGGCGTCGAGCGCCAGCGCGTCGGCTCCGAAGAGGACGAGCCCCACGTCGCGCAGCCGCGCCGCGCAGAACCGGATGGCGGCGAGGATCTCGGGCGCCCGGACGCGCCCGTCGCGATCGAGGTCGAGGAGGTCGAGGGTCCGCGGGTCCAGCTCGAGGCCGCGGGTGGGGCAGGAGAGGGCGATCCAGAGCTTCTGGTCGAGCTCCTCGAGCGCGAGGAGGTCGGCGCCGCTCTCCAGCGCGAGCTGATCGAGGCCTCCGGCGCGGTGGAACTTGAGGCGATGCCGGCGCTCGACGCGGGAGGCGGCGTCGGGGCGATCGGCCGGGGCCTGGGGGAGCTCGGGGACGGAGGTCGCGAGGCGCATGGCCCGCGACCTTACCGCGCCCGCGGGCGGGGGGCCATGGGGCGGCCGAGGGAGCGGGGGCCGGCCGGTGGCCGCTCAGCGAACTTTTACGTGCGCCGCGTTGGCGCAGGCAGATTATGCGCCCCGGTGTCGAAGGGTCGGGAGGAACGACCCGCACACCTGACGGTCCGCAGCGCGCGCGAAGGCGGGCACCTCCTCCGACTCATCGGGCAGGAGGAGAAACATGTGGACACGTAAGCTGCACGCCGCGAGCCTCGCGGCGGTCATCGTGGTCGCGTATGGCCCCGGGTCCGCGCTGGCTGGACAGCACGAGGGCGCCGCCAAGGCGGGGACGGGCTCGGAGAAGCAAGCCATCCTGAAGACGGGGGACTCCATCCAGTGGTCCGCCGGACCGGCGGCGCTCCCGCCCGGTGCGCAGGCGGCGGTGCTGGAGGGCGATCCGGGCAAGGAGGGGATGTTCACGATGCGTCTCAAGGTGCCGGCCGGCTACAAGATCGCGCCGCACACGCACCCCAAGGTCGAGCGCGTGACGGTGATGAGCGGCGAGTTCTCGCTCGGCATGGGCGCCGACTTCGACGAGAGCAAGCTCGAGAAGCTGCCGGAGGGGAGCTTCTTCGTGCTCGAGCCCGGGATGCAGCACTTCGCGAAGGCCTCGAAGGACACGGTGCTCCAGCTCAACGCCCAGGGCCCCTGGGGCATCAAGTACGTCCGCGCGTCCGACGACCCGCGCAACGCGCCGCAGGCGAGGAAGGGTCCGCCGGCAGAGGCCGGCGCGCGCGGGAAGAAGTGACCCGGGCGCTCGGCCACCGTTCGGCCGTCCGGCTCGTGCGAGCGCGGGCCGCCACGACCTTGGCCGAGCTCCCCATCGAGGAGCCGGGCGCGGCCTCGCCGCGCGCGCGGGTCGTCGCCCGGCCCCGCTCCTCCGCGCCGAGGAGCGAGTGGATCGCTCGCGCGGTCGCGCGATGCCCACGTCGGGTCGCCCCGCAGGGCCGCCCCCGGGAGCGAAACCGATTCTCCGCCGGCGCGTCAGTCCTCTGCGAGCCGAGGCGGGTCCCGCGCCCGAGCACGCGCGTCGCGGCGCGAAGGCGCGGCACCTCGGCGCCGGAGGGCTCGCCGATGAAGCCGCAGCTCGTCTCGAAACACCCTGTCTTCCCGATCGCGCTCCTCGCGTGCGCGGCGTCGCTGACCGCCGGCGTGACCGGCCGCGCCGCGGACGAAGGGGTCACGCCGGCCGCGCGCGAGGCGCTCGGCGGCCTCTACGTTCAGCGGAACCTCGTCTCGGACGGCGCCGTCTCCTCCGAGCACCTCGACGCGAACCTGGTGAACGCCTGGGGCATCACGCACCGGGGCGCGAGCCCGTGGTGGGTGTCCGACAACGGCGCCGGGGTCTCGACGCTCTACGACGGCGAAGGGATCGCACAGTTCGGCGCTCCGCCGCTCGTGGTGAGCATCGCTGGCGCGGGCGGCCACGCCGGCAGTCCCACCGGCGTGGTCGGCAACACGGGCGGGAGCTTCGAGGTCTCGAGCGGCGGCGCCCACGAACCGGCGTTCTTCATCTTCGCGAGCGAGGACGGGACCCTCAGCGCCTGGAACCCGAAGGTGCCTCCGCCCGTCGCGCCGGCCATCCGCTCCACGACGACCGTGGTCGTGGTGGACGACTCGCTCGCGGGCGCCGTGTACAAGGGCCTGACCCTCGCCGCGACGTCGAGCGGAGACGAGCGGCTCTACGCCACCGACTTCCACGGCGGGGCGGTGCGGGTGTTCGACGGCGCGTTCAAGCCCGTCGCCACGACGGGCGGCTTCCGGGACCCGACCATCCCGGCGGGGTACGCGCCGTTCGGCATCCGGGCGATCGGCGGCACGATCTACGTCACGTACGCGCTGCAGGACGCGGACCGGCACGACGACGTGCCCGGCCAGCACCACGGGTACGTGAACGCCTTCACGCCCGACGGGGAGCTCATCGGTCGCGTCGCGTCGCGAGGCAAGCTCGACTCGCCGTGGGGCATCGCCCTCGCCCCCGCCTCCGGGTTCGGCCGGTTCGGCGGGAAGCTGCTCGTCGGGAACTTCGGCGACGGCCACATCATCGGCTACTCGCTCGCGGGCGACGCCTCCGAAGGCGGCGGCGCGTACCTCACCGGCAAGGGGGGCCGGATCACCATCGAAGGGCTGTGGGGCCTCGACTTCGGCAACGACGGCGCGGCCGGGCCGGCGAGAACGCTCTTCTTCGCCGCCGGGCCCGACGACGAGTCCGCGGGCCTGTTCGGCCGCATCGACTTCGTCCGGGGCGGCCGGTAGCGAGCCGGGCTCCTCGCGCACTCCTCCCGAGGCGACCGGGGTCAGCGCCCGAGGAGCCCCTTCACCGCGGCGTAGTCCTGCTCGTGCACCGCGCCGACGCGGACGCAGCGGATCCAGCCGGCGCCGTCGACGAGCGCGTGGATCGGGATCATCGCGTCCCGCTCCACCCCGAGCGAGTCGAGCAGCGGCCCGAGATCTCCCTCGGAGCGGAGCCAGGAAAGTCGCCCGGGCAGCCCCTTCGCGCGCCACGCGACGAGCTCCTGCCCACGGTCGGCGGCGTCGATGCTGACGAGCTCGAGGCGGACGTCCACGCCGTCACGCGCGAAGCCGTCCCGCCAGCGGCGGAGCAGCTCCAGCTCGTCGACGCACGGGGTGCACCAGGTGGCCCAGAGGTTCACCCAGGTCCAGGCCTTACCCCGCGCGCCGGCAGCGCCGCCGGGATCGCTCGCGCCGGGCAGCGGTCGCTGCGGGGGCGCAGCGTAGCGGCGGGCGCCCTCGCCGCCGGCGGGATAGCTCCGCTCGCAGAACGCGCTCTGCGCCGCCGCGGCCGTGGTGGCCTGCTTCCGCACGCCGGCGAAGCGCTCCGGGAGGGCCGCCTCCCCGGCGCCGGGCCCCTCCTGGCAGGCGAGCGCGAGCGCGACGGAGAGGAGCGCGGCCCCCGTCCACGCGAACCGCTCAGATCGCACAGTCGATCCAGGCGACGAAGGCGCTGCGGTTGATGTCGGCGTGGCTGCACGCCCCGGCGCGCGAGCGGTCCCAGCCGCAGAACTCGGTCGGGAGCTGCGCGAACTCCTCGCCCAGCCACAGGAGGCCCACCTGCTTCCTGAGGTCCTCGTCGTGGAACCTCGCGTCGAGGTGGTCCAGCACCGCCTTCGCGCGGTCGCGGCTCAGCGCCTCGTTGTACTGCTCGTCGCCGTCGGGGCTGGCGCGCGAGACCACGAAGAAGAAGCTGGCGCCGCGCTGATCGCTCCAGGCCTTCTCCACGAGGGCGCGCGCCGCCGGATCCAGCTCCGCCTTCGTGGGATCGAACTGGACGATGTGCGCCCGGTGCGCCAGCGGCCGGAAGAGCGCGTTGAAGTCGCTGCCGGACAGCGCGGCGACCTTCCTGGCCTGGAGGGGCTGGCAGCCGCGGCCGCCACCGCCGCCGTCGAGCAGCCCGCACGCGCCCGCGACGCGGCGGACGATCGCCTTCAGCTCCGGCGTGCAGTAGGCGTCGTTCGACACGCTCGCCGTCGCGACCTCGCGCGCGGCGCCCTGCGTGGCGTCGAGCCGGGCCTGGGCGGCGCGGGCCCAGGTGACGACGAGCGCCGCCGGGATCGCGAGCGCCGCGGCGAGCAGGATCCAGCGCCTCGAGGTGTCGTTCATCGCTCGGTCTCCACGTGCGAGGGCTTCGGGGTCTCTGCCGGCGACTCTGCGTCAGACGGGGACGGGGTCGGCTCCGGAGCCGGTCCGGGGCGCGCCTCGTCCTGCACGGCCTCCGCCGGGCTCGGCGGGGGCGGGGGAGCCTCCGCACCGGGCGCCGCCGGGGGCGCCTCCACCGCGCGAGGAGCGGCGGGGGTCCGGAGCTGGGGCTCCACCTCCGGCGGCGCCGCGGCCGCGCTCGCCTG